>DASQYE010000659.1:0-4787 GCA_035639355.1 Pyrinomonadaceae bacterium | reverse complement strand
AGACGGCAGTGAGCGAAGGCTTTGGGGGAGGCGTTCTCTCACTTTGAAACAACGGTTGCTCTTTCGGGGGAACGGAGCGGTCGTAAGGTTCGCGGTCGAAGAGCATAAATAAATGAGGCTGCTGGTCAACGTACCTGTTCGGAGCTTGGGGGAGCTCCTCAGGAAGCCGGCAGCCCATTTATTTTTTTTGAGCGACGGCCCGAGCCACCTACTTCAACGGCCCGCGCACCACGTCTTCGATCATGGGCGCGGGCGCGGGCACAAGCTTTCCTTCCCGGTTGACGAAGATGCCAAGCGAATATTCGCGCGCCAGCAATCTCTCACGATTAGCGCAGTGAATCTCATGCGTCCACGCCCCGCGCACTCTCGCAAGCTCGCAAACCCAGCTCGTAATCTCGATCTCGTCCGCGTCAAACGCGGGCTCAAGATACTGAATATCGTGGCCGCCCTGTAGCGCAAGCCAGCCCTCGCGTCGCGTTCGCTCTACAGCGTGCCCGGCCGCTCGCAAGGCATCGAAGTAAGCCTGCTCGACCCAATTGAGGTAGACGGCGTGATTGACGTGACGCGCCGTATCCAGCTCGTAAGTCTGAACGCGGCGGCGGCTCAGGTAGCGAAAGGCCCCTTCGGTCGGGCGCGGATTCTGTAAGCGAACGCCTAAGTCTTCCAGTTCTCCGGTCGGCTCGAAGGCCCTGACGATCTCAGCCGGAAGGCGTGCGGGCTGGCCCTTCGTCAGGTCAAGATATATCCAGTTGACGCGCGCACGCGCCGCACGCGCTCCGTCACGCGTGCGAGTGATGAGGTATTCGCGCGTGCAGCCGACACGTCGCACCTCCGAAATCCACGTCTTCACCTCAAGCTCGTCCGCGTAAAACACAGGCAGGTGATAACGAATCGAGAGCTGGCGAATGACCCAGCCCGTGCCGCGCTCCGTGTACCATGCGGGGCCGAAACCGGCGGCGGTCGATGCCTCTATGGCGGCCTCCTGCATATAATTGACGTAGACGGCGTTGTTCAGGTGGCCGAAGGAGTCCAGCTCGTAATGGCGCACACGGAAGCGTCGGCTGTATTGATGCATCACGCTTTTCTCTGCTTTTCAGGATTAGCGGTCAGGCGCTTTTTTGACGGCCTCGAATGACCCGGACGCTGCCTTGAGCGCCCGCCGCAGCAAGGGGAGCAGCTTCGCCGGTTTCGACCATTGAACCTTCACCTCTGGAGTCCTGTGCCACGCGGCACATTCCAGGAGCGCGCCCGCAAGGTCTGCGGCCAGCTCTTCGCTCGCCGCGATGCCCGGCTCCAAATAGAGCGCCTTGACCTCGAAGTACCGCTCCTTACGATGGGCCTTCGCGTCGAGCCGACCGACGAGCGCGCCCCGCCGCAAGATGGGCAGCGTAAAGTATCCGTAGCGGCGGCGTTCGGCGGGCGTATAGCATTCGAGCCGGTAGTCGAAGCCGAACATCTCGCGCGCCCTCGCGCGATCCCAGACCAGCGGATCAAACGGCGAGAGAAGAGTGGTCAGCGCGGGCCGCTCCTTCGAGACGGCTTCGAGCAGAGGCAGGTTGTCCGGGTGAAGGTACGCATCGCCGTCGTCGTCCCATCCCTCGACTCGAACTTTGCGCAAAAGTCCTTCGTCACCCAGGGTGCGGACGAGCGCCGCCGTCGCTCTCCTTTCCGTGCGGAAATAATCGCCGACCCATCGAGCCCTGGTAATGCCCAGGGCGCGCACCGCCTTGAGCGCGAGCGCTCGCTCGGTCTCTTCAATCGAAGGAAGGCGAGAGTCGTCCCAGGATGGAAGCACGCGCTCTCTGAGATCATAGACGCGCTGGAAATTATCGCGCCGCGCGATCATCAATTCGCCCGCCGTGAAAAGCATTTCAAGCGCGCGCTTCTCAGGCTTCCACTCCCACCAGCCGCCGCTCTTGCCGTCGGTGCGCGCAAAATCCTTGGAGCGCACGGGGCCGCTCGCGCGAACGAGCGCGAGCACGCGGTCAACCTCCTTGCGATGGGCCTCGATCCAATCGTGCGAGTACTTCCAGCCCATAGAGCCCGGCGCGATCATCCTGTGCCTGTAGAGCGGGAAATCCTCTACGGGTAGGAAGCTGGCCTCGTGCGACCAGTATTCAAAGAGCGCGCCTTCGGCCAACAACTCGTCTAGCCAGCGCGGCTCGTAATCGCCCAGGCGGCTCCACAGCACCAGGTAAGGACTGCGCGCCACCACGTGAATAGTATCTATCTGAAGAACGGACATGCGCCTGATCGCTCGCAGCACGTCCATTTTCGTCGCCGCGCGCGGCGCGCGACCGCCCAGGCCCAGGGCGGCCACCATCACGGCCTGCGCTTCTGAATGGGACAACTCCATCAAGCTATATTCATCCGGCGTCAGATTGAATCGAGAATAGAGCGAGGTCAAGCGGCACACTATAAGCGCCGAAACATTCGGGGGCAACCCGTACGTAACAGGCACGGGCTAAATCCCCAGGCTCGGGCCATTTTCGGCGGAAAGATTTTGTTGAAGACCGGGCGCAGGTTCAATAATGAGGCTGACGAAAAAAGATGAGGCTGAGGAAAATCGCCCGGACACGTTTGTCTAGCCAGCAAGCGGGAACGACTGTCAGCGGCGACGCCCGCGAGGTGTGTGCTACACTCCGGCAAATTCAGCAGCCTGGCAGGTCGGCGCTCTCGTGCCCGACGAAAGTCGCCGCCGGGGTTACGCCTGGTTTGTGCCCCGGCGCAATTTGTTATAGGCCGCGCAGGGCTGCGAACGCGGGCAGCACTTTTGTAAACGAATGACCGACTCGACGGATACTCTAAGGCCCGCTGTGCAGGCGGGCGAGGCGGCCGAGGCCGCCCCGAAACTGCGTACCTCTGTGCGCGAAGCGATTCGCGGCTCGCGGCGCGACTATACGCAGGGCTCTATCGGGCGCTCCATACTGCTGCTCGCCGTCCCTATGGTTCTGGAGATGCTCATGGAGAGCGTCTTTGCCGTGGTCGATGTCTTCTTCGTCGCCAAGCTGGGGGCCGATGCTGTTGCCACCGTAGGGCTGACTGAGTCTTTGCTGACGCTCGTTTACACGGTGGCGATAGGCTTGAGCATCGGAGCGACGGCGATGGTCGCACGTCGCACGGGCGAGCACGATCAGGAGGGCGCGGCGCGCACGGCCGTGCAGGTGATCGCCCTTGGATTGATCGTCAGCCTCTTGCTGGGCATCATTGGAGTCGCGCTCGCCCCGCGACTGCTGAGAACGATGGGCGCGTCCGCCGGAGTCATCTCTCAGGGAATAAATTATACGAGGGTGATGCTGGGCGGAAACCTGGTCGTCATGATGCTGTTTCTAATCAACGCGACGTTTCGCGGCGCGGGCGATGCTGCCATAGCGATGCGCGTGCTCTGGCTCGCCAACCTGATTAACATAGCGCTCGGCCCATGCCTGATCTTCGGCCTTGGCCCATTCCCGGAGCTGGGCGTGACGGGCGCGGCCATCGCCACCACCATCGGTCGCGGGACGGGAGCGCTCTACGCTTTCTCAAGGCTCTTGCGTCCGGGCGGGCGCATCCATCTCGAACGCCGTCACTTTCGCCTTGAGCCGTCCGTGATGATTAGGCTGTTGCGGCTTTCGGCCTCGGGCGCGTTCCAGGTCTTTATAGGCATGGCAAGCTGGATCGGGTTGACACGCATCATCTCAGGCTTCGGGAGCGATGCGCTGGCGGGCTACACCATAGGGATGCGGATCATAATGTTTGCGCTGCTGCCCTCGTGGGGAATGAGCAATGCGGCGGCGACGATGGTAGGGCAATCGCTGGGGGCCAGGAAGCCTGAGCGCGCCGAGCAGGCGGTCTGGCGCGCTGGCTTCTACAACATGTGTTTCCTGGGCGTGGTCGGGCTCCTTTTCGTCCTGCTGGCAAAACCGATTATCGGTCTGTTCACCTCCGACCCGGCCGTTCTACCCTACGGCGTCGCCTGCCTGCGCACGGTCGCGTGCGGCTTCCTCTTCTACGCCTACGGGATGGTACTGACGCAATCCTTCAACGGCGCGGGCGATACCTTTACGCCGACGATGATTAACCTTTTCGTTTTCTGGCTGTGGGAGATTCCGCTCGCATACGTGCTGGCCATAGTCTTCGGCCTGGGCCCACGCGGAGTATTCTTCGCGATCACCATAGCGTTCTCGACCCTGGCGGTGGTCAGTGCGCTTGCGTTCAGGAAGGGCCGCTGGAAAGCGCGTATGGTTTAATAAGCCGGGAGAAGATTTCCGAGGATGAAGATTTTCGTAGCAGGGGCGACGGGTGTTTTGGGGCGCGGGCTCGTACGCCAATTCGTCGAGCGCGGCCATTCGGTGCTCGGTCTGGCGCGCAGCCTTGAGGGAGAGCAGGTAGTCCGCGCTCTCGGAGGCCAAAGCCGCCAGGCAGATATTTTTGACGCAGACGCCCTGGCTCATGCGGCCGAAGGAGCGGATGTTGTCATACACGCCGCGACCGCCATTCCCTTGAAGACCAGAACGAAGCCCTCGGATTGGGAGATGAATGATCGACTTCGCCGCGCGGGGACGCGGGCCCTGACGGCGTGCGCATCCGAGATCGGCGCAAAGCTCTACCTGCAACAGAGCATCGTCTGGCTGGCGCGGCCCGGCGACGGCTCATTCTTCGACGAAGAATCCAAACCGCACCCCGACCCTGTAACCCAATCGGCACTGGATGCCGAACAGATAGCTATTGAGGCCGGCGAGCGCAACGGCTTTAAGACCATCGTCCTGCGGTGCGGATATTTCTACGGCCCTGACGCTTCGCATACA
>DASQYE010000658.1:0-2378 GCA_035639355.1 Pyrinomonadaceae bacterium | reverse complement strand
GCGAGTGAAACGGGCGACACAAGACCGATCTGCCGGGACGAGCGCGATTCTTCTGCTTGTCTGGGGAGCGTCGCTCGTCATCGCCTTTCTGATGTTTCGCTCACGGGACGTAGGGCAGTTGCCCGCGCTCGCCTCATCTTTCTTCCGCTCTCTCGCTTCATCCTCTCTGTTTGGCCTGGCGGGTCTCGCCGCGAGCGCGGCCGCCATCGTCATCGCCGCCCTGATCGTTCTCTCCTGGTATGGGCTCGGGCGTTTGATCTTGCGACTGGCACAGATGCGCCGCTCCATCTCGGAAGACGCTGGCGAAACCACTTCAAGGGCGTTCGAGTGGGCCGCGACCTGCGCTTACGGCGCGGGCGCATGGTCGCTCGTGTGGTTCGCGCTGGGCGCGGCCGGAGCTTATAAAAAACTGACGGCATTGCTGGCGCTCGTCGTCGGCCTGGGCCTCTTCGCGCTTGCCTGGCGACGAGGGCGAGCGCGTCAAGAGCGTCCGCCGCGTAGCGTTGAAGTCGCGGACGCCCGTGCCCGCGCGGCGCTCTTTCTTATTATTTTGGCGTGCGCGCTGGCGCTCGTGGCGGCGCTCGCGCCTCCCGTCGCCAGGGACACGCTGCTCTATCACATATCGCTTCCGAAAGCGTTCATAGCCGCCGGTGGATTCACCGACGTGCCCTATAATATTGCAAGTTTCTTGCCACTCGGCGCGGAGATGCACGGCGTCTGGGCGATGCTGCTGGGCGGGTTCGCAGGCGAGCGAGCGGCTGAGGCGGCATACGGCGCGACGCTGTTCGTTTTCTTTCCTCTGCTCGTGGCGTTCGTCTACGGCTGGGCGAGGCAGTTGCGATTAGATCGCGCGTGGTCTAGCGTCGCCGCCCTGTCTATCGCCTCGATCCCGACCGTTTATTACGTCGCCGCCAGCGGCTACATAGACCTGGCCCTTTCGCTCTACACGGCGCTGGCCGTGCAGGCGCTCTCGCGCTGGTGGGGCACGCTGGACGACGAGCAACTCGCGCGGGCGGCGCTCGCCCTGGGCTTTGCGCTCGCCATTAAGCTGACGGCCGTTTTCGTAGTCCTTCCGCTGGCCCTGATTCTTCTGCTGAGGGCGCGCCAGGCCCAGGGCGAGAGCGACGGGGGCGAGCGCAAGAGCCCCGCCGAGTCCGTGGGGCGAATCGTGCTCGGCGGGGCCCTTGCGCTCGTGCTGGCATGCGCGCTGGCGAGCCCCTGGTACATAAAGACCTGGGCGCAGACGGGGAGCCCCGTATTTCCGTTCTATTTGAATATCTGGAAGGGAAGCGCGCCGGGCTGGGACACGGAGCGCTCGCTTATGTTCCAGGAGATCAACTCCTGGTACGGAGGACAATCGAAGAACGCTCTGAGCTATCTGGCCGCGCCCGTGCGCCTCTCCTTGATGGGCCAGCCCGACGAGCCCGATTATTATGACGGCGTCATAGGCGTCGCGTTCCTCTTCGGCCTGCCGCTCATCGTCTGGGCCTGGTGGCGCTCGCGGCTCGCGGTCGAGCTGAAGCTGGCGGTGTTCGTCTCGGGCGTGCTCTTCATCTTCTGGCTCTTCTCAAGCGAGCAGGCCCGATACCTTTTACCGGCGCTACCGGCCCTGGCCGTGGCCGCAGCCGCTTCCGGCTCACGAGTCGCGGACGAGAAGGGGCGTCACAGTGGCGGGGCGGCGCAATGGGCGCTCGTAAGTATAGGCGTCGCCGGAATCCTGACGATCTTCGCCTGGTTCGCTGAGCAGAATCCGCTGCGCGTCGTTCTGGGCGGCGAATCGCGCCGCGATTACCTGATGCGCCGCCTCGATTACTATCCCTATTATGAGGTTGTCAATTCCGAGCTGCCCGCCGATGCGCGCGTCTGGCTCATCAACATGCGGCGCGACACATACTATATAGAGCGGCCCTACTTCTCCGATTACATGTTCGAGGACTACACGATCAGGAGATACGTCGAGGAGGCAGACACGGCGGCGGCCGTTAGGGCCAGGGCACGCGCGGCCGGAATTACTCACCTGCTGGTTCGCCACGACGTGCTGCTCGATTACGCCCGGTCGCCAATCGTAGACGAACGCGGCCCGCGCGAGCAGAACATGGAAAAGATGAGAATGCTGCGAGCCTTTTTGACGGACGGCGCCAGGATTATACGCAGCGACGAGAGATTTATGCTGATCGAGCTTGCGCCCGCTTGAGAGAGAGACGGATTTTGCGAAGAGGCCGCGCGCAGGGAATAAGTGTAGGTGCGCGGGGCCGGGTAAAAAGAGTAAGGGCGCATCCCCATTGGGGACGCGCCCTCGTAAAGGTCAAACATTAAATCCAGACTGGCTTAGTTGCCTACGAACTTGATGTCGCCGCTGGGCGTGTTGATGTCGTCGG
>DASQYE010000657.1:0-5941 GCA_035639355.1 Pyrinomonadaceae bacterium | reverse complement strand
GCCGCAATCGGGAAGGGGACCGAAGTGCGTTTTGAATCAGAGGACGTGCAGGGGGCTTGCAAGGTGGTTGACGACTTCATCCCGCACCTGATGGTGTTTCCGAAAAACTAGGGGCCCGGCGCACTGCAAGCCCAAGGGCTGTTTCAGAGGTCGCACGGATGACGCGGGCTGAAGTTTCTCTTCAATACGTATCAGGCGCGAACCCCTTTTGTCACAGATAGCGTCGAAGACTCCCTTTATCAATCAGTCTTTTATTCTCGCGGGTTTGCTGATCGGTCTCACAAGGGCGACCCGAATCCTCAGCCTCTGGTGTCATTCTCTTCACGAACGCTCATCCGGCACGAGCCGACAAAACACGGGCTAAACGATAAAAATCACAATTCTGTAGAGCCGGGCGTCTTTATATTGGGAAGAAATGAAGACCTCGACGATCAGTGAAGACAATTAAAAGGAGAGTATCATGCCAATCGCTGTCACAAAAAATGGAAATCCCGTGCTCCCTCACGCGAATACTTTTACACCTAACGGAACCAGGGCGACCATTACTACAACACAGGCTGATGGCGTTCTGGATGTAGGGCAGGAGTATCGAATAGTAGTCACTGCTCCCACAGCCAACCCTGGCACATACACGGCCAAGTATGTGGATGTGGACGTGTTTACCTATAGCTTCGATAACTTGCATCAAATCTAGTCCGGGACTGATTACGGAAAATAGGCCGGCAAAAGAGCACCGGCTTCTGTAATCATCTGATGCGGAAAGTCGGATAAGCGAAGTGTTCTGAACCTCGTAAGTAGTCGGGACGGAGCCGGCCGATGCTATCTCCGTTCAAAAGCCGTCCGAGCGACCGCGCATCTCTATTTACAAGGACTGCACGGTCAACTCTCGCATCTTATAGGTTCGCCTTGTCGGGCCTTGAGAGGTGCGCGATGGTTGCTCCCCAGCCGCCGGCCTCTGGCGGAGCATCCGTCCAGGCTTCGACGAAAGGGGTGCGCGCCAGGATACTGCACACCATCTCGCGCTGCACACCCTTGCCCTTGCCGTGAATTATGCGCACGCTGCGAAAGCCCGCCCGGCGGGCCTCGCTCAAATACTCCTCGACGACGCGCTTCACGTCGCGCGGCGCGATTGCGTGTAGGTCGAACACGTCGCCGATCTCAATCCGGACGGGCTCAGGAAAAGGATCAAACGGATCGCCGTCCTGATCGTCCTCCTCCTCCTCCGGGTCAAAAGGCTCTGCCCACGCTTTGCCTCTCGCGGGCCGTCGCGCGCCGAACAATCCACTTATCCAGTCGATAAATCGCATCAGCATCTTTAGCGGCGGGCAACAGTCAGGCGACGCCCTCGCCGACCGCTTATCTTGACACCCGCGCCGGCCCGCCTGTACACTCGCGCTCTTTCATATCCTAATCATAGCAAACATGTAACGGCTGACGATCAGTCATGTCCCGGTCAACCGAAGCGGCCTGTAATTGATCGTTGATCGCCGATTTCAATCGAAAGGACTCGAAAAGTGATGGGCAAGCGAAACAAGGTGACGGTGGTGGGCGCTGGCAACGTCGGCGCGACTGCCGCGCACTGGCTGGCGAGCAAAGAGCTGGGCGACGTAGTGCTGGTTGACATTATGGAGGGCGTGCCGCAGGGCAAAGCGCTCGACCTGGCGCAGGCCGCGCCGATAGAGGGTTTCGATGCGAGGATGGTGGGCTCGACCAACGACTATGCGCTGACGAACGACTCCGACGTGGTGATTATCACGGCCGGTCTGCCGCGCAAGCCGGGCATGAGCCGCGACGACCTCTTGAAGACGAACGCCGAGATCGTCTCGAAGGTGGTGGATCAGGTCGTTAAGTTCTCGCCCGATTCGATTCTGATTATAGTCTCCAACCCGCTCGACGCGATGTGCCAGGTGGCGCTCAAGCGCTCAGGCTTTCCCAAGCATCGCGTCATAGGGATGGCGGGCGTGCTCGATTCGGCGCGCATGCGCTGCTTTCTAGCCGAAGCCCTCAACGTGTCGGTCGAAAACGTGACGGCGTTCGTCCTGGGCGGCCACGGCGATACGATGGTCCCGCTGCCGCGTTATTCGACGTGCGCAGGGATACCCGTGACGGAGCTGCTGCCGAAAGACCAGCTCGACGCGATCGTGAAAAGGACTGCCAACGGCGGAGCGGAGATCGTCTCGCTACTGAAGACCGGCTCGGCCTACTACGCGCCGTCGGCGGCCGCCGTAGAGATGACGGAAGCGATTCTCAAGGACAAGAAGAAGATCCTGCCGTGCGCCGCTTATCTGGAAGGCGAGTACGGCGTCAACGGCCTCTATGTCGGCGTGCCCTGTAAGCTAGGCGCGCGCGGTCTTGAGCAGATTATAGAGATCAACCTGACGACCGAAGAGCGCATCGCGCTGCAAAAGAGCGCCGCATCCGTGCAGGAACTCGTCAACGTGCTCGGAATATAAAAGCAGGAAAAGTAAAAAAGCAAAAGGCAAAAGTGGACGGCGAGTTTCCGCCTCACTTTTGCCTTTTATCTTATAAGCGAGTAATCACCCGGCCGCGACGGCCGTCGATAACAGCTCTTCGATCACCCTCTGCAACTCGTCGCGCTTGACCGGCTTGACTAGAAAGCGATCGCAGCCGACGGCGCGCGCCGCGCTTCTCTCAACTTCGGTATCGTGGCCCGTCAGCACTATTGTGGGGATATTCGATAGTCGCTCGTCGCGCTTGAGCGTGCCTATCAGCTCGCCGCCGTTCATGCCGGGCATGGCCCAGTCCGTGAGCAAAAGATCGATCCGCTTGGAGCGCAGGATTTCAAGCGCCTCGCCTGCGGCCGCAGCTATCTCTACTTGGTAGCCCATACGCGCCACGAGCTTGCGCAGCAACAGCAGTATCTCGGGCACGTCGTCCACGATCAGGATGCGACGAGTGTCCGAGGGGGTCGCCTGCCGGCTGGCCGGAAGGATGATCGAATAGGTGGTGCCCACGCCGACCCGGCTGCGGACGGAGACGTTGCCGCCATGCGCTGCGGCGACGCGCTTGGCGATCGCCAGCCCGACGCCACGCACTACGTTTGTACGCAGGTCACTCGACTGCCAGAAAGCATCGAAGACGAACGGCACTTCTTGGGCGGGAATTCCCTCGCCGGAATCCGTGACGTTGATGACTACGAGGCGTCGCCCTTCGTCGCCCGCGCGCGTGCCCGTGATCGTCTGCGCTTCGACCTGTACGACGCCGCCGTCACGCGTAGCGTCGAGCGCCACCGTCAGGATATGGCAGAGCGCGCGACGCACCTGCTTCAAGTCCCCGTGAAGGCTCAGTTCTCGTGCGCTGACTTGGACATCAAGCTCCACGCCGCGCAGCGCCGCTTCGCCGCGCAAAGGCTCTGCCACATCTTCGAGCAGCTGTAGCACGCCCACGTCTTCCGGCACGAGCGCGAGCGGCCTGTCCTGCTGCCGTGCCACTTCAAGGTGATCGTCGAGCAACCGGCGCATACGGTCGCCGTTCTCAAGGGCCGAGCCCAGCAGTTGACGATCCTCCATATCGAAGGGCTCGCGCGCTTGCAGCTTCGACTCGAAGAGCTCCAGCACGCCCAGCACGCTCGTCAGCGGAAAACGTATGTCGCGCACAAGGGTATTGATGAAGCCGCTCTTGAGACGCGCGATCTCGCGCTCGGCCTCGGTCACGATCTCCATGCGCTCGCGCAGCAGAACCGCCTGCGCGACGGCCGCCACGTGGTCGGCCAGCCACCTGAGCTTTTCCGCCTGATCGTCAGCGTAAGCGTCCGTCCTGGCGCTCGCGAAACATATAAGACCGAAGCAACGGCCGCCGAAGACGAGCGGCAGCGCGAGCGCAGACTTCACGTCGCGCCCGAAACTATTTGCAGCGCTGCCCTCCAGCTCGTCGGCGCGAAGCAGCCTGGCGCTGCCCTTGCTCAAGACCTGCGCCAGAAACGGCTCGCCCTTATCAAGCGCCTCCATAGACGCCGCGCGGTGGCCCGTCTCGACCAGGCGCGGGTAGCGCCACGTCCGAATACCCTTGCCGTCGGGCGCGGGCAGCACCAGGCTGCAATAATCGAAGCCCAAGGGGCGCGACGATTCCTCGCCAGCCAGCACATCAAGAATGGACTGCGGCGTGCGCGCAGCGTTGAGACGCGAAGTCACAGCAGCGGCGGGCGCACATGATTCTTGCTTCTGTTCGATCACAGAATCAGGCTTATTCATTTGTATGTAAAAGCTCCGGCGTGTCTTCTTTGGAGAGAGTCTGCGAAGGTGAAGGCGGCACAGCGACCGTTCATGCCAGCCTTAGACCGAGTTTATACAGGTTGGCCCCCTGATGGCAAGCAGTTTCTTCAGCCGGGGGAGGTTTCCAGGCTCAGGACGCCGGGCGAAGGCGAGTCGGCAGGCTTTTATGTAGTCGGAGCCAACCTTGGAGCCCGGCCCGCCCGCCGCTGGAAAACCGAAGGCGCAGCCGATGCTCGTCACATCAACTGCGCCTCAGGCTTTTTCGGTGAAGGGGCGCGCGGCGGGTCAATGTTTCAGCCAGCCGAAGAGGCCGTGAACCACCGTCTCGCGGTTCTCTTCATAGATGGCTTTGGTCAGAGGAATGGACATCGGGCAGACCTGAACGCAGTTCTGCGCATTGCCGCAGTTGGTAATGCCGTCCTCCTGCATGATGCCTTCCAGGCGTTCGTCGCGCGTCATCTTGCCCGACGGGTGCATGTTCATCAGTCGCACCTGCGCGATGGCCTGCGGGCCTATGTATTGATCTTCGTCGTATTGCGGGCAGGCTTCGAGACAGCAGCCGCAGGTCATGCAGCGCGAATAGGCGTAGCGCTCCGCCACGTCCTCCTGATCCATACGCGGGCCGGGGCCCAGATCATAGGAGCCATCGATCTCTATCCAGGCTTTGACCTGCTTGAGGTGATCGAACATTCGCTGGCGATCGACGATGAGGTCGCGCACGTTCGGGAACTTCGTCATCGGCTCCAAAGTGATCGGCTGGTCCAGTTGGTCTACGAGCGCCGAGCAGGACTGGCGCACGCGGCCGTTGATAATCATAGTGCAGATGCCGCAGACCTGCTCCAGACAGTTCATCTCCCAGACGGGCGGCGTCGTCTGCTTGCCGTCTTTCGTAACCGGGTTCTTCTGAATCTCCATCAGGCACGAGATGATGTTGAGGTTCGGGCGGTAGGGTATCTCGAACGTCTCCCAGTATTGGGCCGAGTCTGGTTTCTCGCGGCGGCGAATGCGTATCTCGACAGACCTGGGGCGCTCCCGTCGCGGCGCTGATGATGATGACGTGTTGGCGGCTGAAGGTGTTTGTGCGCTCATAGCTCGTCGGATTTCCCCCCTGCGTCCTCTATTGATTTGCCCTGCTGCTTCCTGGTTTCGGCATCTCCGTGATCCACGTCGCGGACTTCCTCTTTATTCTGGTCCCAGATGGCCGGGCCGCTCAAGTCCCTGGGCTTTTGCTCCGAGCCCTCTTCGGGGACTTGCTCCGCGCCGTCTTTGGGCGGCAGGCCGGACGCCGCCGCGCTTTGGGCGACCACCGACGCCGCCGCCCCGGTCTGCTTCTCCTCCTGCTTGCCCTTGCTGTAATCGCGCTTGCGGGGCTTGATGAGCGAGATGTCTACCGCCTCGTAAGAGATCACGGGCCCTTCGCCGGAATATTCGGCGATAGTCGTCTTCAGGAAGTTCTCGTCGTCGCGGTTGGGGAAGTCCGGCTTGTAGTGAGCGCCGCGCGATTCGTTGCGGTTCAAAGCGCCGAGCGTGATGACGCGCGCAAGCTCCAGCATGTTCTTAAGATGCCGCGCGTGCGGCAGCGCCATCGTCGCCCACAGGTTCGAGTCGTTGATGGAGATGTGACGGTAGCGATCCAGCAGCTCAAGGAGCTTGTCGTCGGTCGCTTTCAGCTTATCGTTGTAGCGTACGACCGTGACATTATCCGTCAT
>DASQYE010000656.1:0-4538 GCA_035639355.1 Pyrinomonadaceae bacterium | reverse complement strand
TTTCGAGGCGCACCGAGGCGCGCGCTCTTTCAAGCAAGTACTTATCCTCGTGCGCGAGCAGAAGGACAGGCTCTTCCGGGTGATTGACAAACTCGTCGGCCAGGTACGGCTGATCGTTGAGGATCAGCGCGACGTAGTTGTCGCCCGGAATGTCTTTGGCCGTGACGATGACGAATTCATCCCAGGGCACGCCCTCTTCAAACGTGATCTGGCGGATACGTCCGCGCGCGCTTGCGCTTCGCACAGTCGCGCCGTAGAGCATTTCGGGGAAGGTCAGGTCGTCTACGTAGCGCGACCGGCCCATGACCTTGTCGCGCCCTTCCTTGCGCGGAACGGGACGCCCTACAAATTGGTTTGTCATGATCCTAAAAGCTCTTAGACCGGCCGCGAGGGAGCGCTCCCCCTTGGCGCAAACCTGAAGGCCGCGCGGACAAGCCTCCGAGCGCCCGGTCGGTTTAATGACGTTCTTTGACGCCTACTTTACAACGTCTCGACGCATTTATGAAAATTTTCCGTGCTCTAAGAGCATCAGCCCCACGGCTATGAGCGCCAGCGCGTACATCACAGGATGAATCTCCCTGCGCCGTCCGGCCACCAGATAAAGCGCGACGTGAGAGATGAAGCCCCAGAGTATTCCCTGCGTGATCGAGAAGGTGAGCGGAATCAGAATGATCGTCAGGAAAGCGGGCAGCGCCTCTTCCATGCGATTGAACTCTATCTCGGCGACGCTGCGAAACATGGAAGCGCCGACCAGTATCAGGACTCCCGCGGTCGCGTAGGGCGGCACCATCCCGGCCAGCGGAGCCAGGAAAAAGCATGGAAGAAAACAGAGCGCCGTAAAGACGGAGGTCAGACCCGTGCGCCCGCCCGCCTGTATGCCCGCGACGCTCTCTATATAAGCGGTGCCCGAAGATGTTCCGGCCAGTCCGGCGCCCAGCGTCGCCAGCGCGTCCACGATCAATCCCTCTTTCAGATTCCTTGGCTGACCCTCCTCGTCCAACATGCCCGAAGCGTGCGAGACGCCTATGAAGGTAGAGATCGAGTCGAAGAGGTCTGTGAAAAGAATAGAGACGATGGCGGGCACGAGCGCCAGTCTCAAGGCTCCTAAAACATCCAGCTTGAGAAAGACGCTCTTGAAGTCCGGGGCGCTGAAAAACTTCAACGGCGCGTTGACGAACCCCGCGCCCCAGGCGACGAGCGTCACCAAAAATATTCCGGCGAGAAACGCGAACGGGCTCTTTCGATTGAGCAGCCACACGGTAACGCCCGTACCCAGGAGCGTCAGCAAGGCTCTCTGGTCTAAAGACCCAAGCTTCACGAAAGTGACCGGATCGGCGGCGATGAAGCCAGCGTTCTTCAGCCCTATGAAGGTGAGAAAGATGCCTATCCCGGCGGCGGTCGCCATCCTCAAGCTCGCGGGAATAGCCCGCGCGATCGTCACGCGCACGGGCGTCACCGACACCAGCAGGAAAAGCACTCCCGCCCAGAAGATGATCCCAAGGGCCACCTGCCAGGGAACTCCCTTGCCCAGTATGATCGTGTATGCGAAGAAAGCATTGATGCCCATCCCAGGCGCGACCGCGAAAGGCAGCCTCGCATAAAGGCCCATCAAGAGCGTCATCAGGAAACAGACCAGCACCGTCGCCGTCAGCACTCCGCTAAAGCTCATCCCTGTGCCTTCGGTCGAAAGGATCGCGGGATTGACGACGACGATATACGCCATCGTAAAGAAGGTCGTCACGCCCGCGATCGCTTCCGTGCGAATGCTCGTCTTGCGGCTCCTGAGTGAATCCATACTCGGCGGCGTTTTATGGGGAATATCTTCCAGGGCCCAAACTCGGCTCCGGCTCGCATACGTTGATAGCTCTGGGCTCGTAAGAGTGCGGGCCGATTATAGCCTAACGGCGATGTGAAGGTTCAGAAAGTGTCACACCGGCCGGGGGGATGTCGAGCCGTATGACTTTATACTTTTGGAGGCAAGCCTTATCTGTAGCAATTTGGAGAAACGATGATGACCTTCCTGACTCGCCGCAAGCTGACGTTCCTGCTCGCAAGTATCTGTCTGCTTGCGACTGTCGCCACGTCGGATGCGATGCCAGCCGCTCAGACCGATGCGCGTCCCGACGCCGCCGACATATTGCGTTCCGCACGAACCATCTTTATCCGCACAGAGACTATTTTCTTCAAGCCGGCCACCCTCGAAAATGCATTGCTCAAGCGAGCTGAATTTCAAGCGTGGGGCCTGGCGATCTCGCGAGTCGAGTGGGACGCCGACCTGATTATAGAAGTCGATCGTAAGCTGTTCACGACCCGATTCGTCTATAGCGTAATCGATCGACGAACGAGCATGGTGGTCGCGAGCGGAAAGATAAGCTCGATCGGCGGCACGGTCGAAGGCAAGATTTCAGACAGCTTTATAAAGCGAATGCGGCAGGTACGCGCGTCGCCGCCGCCACCCGCTCAGACAAAGTGATTCGGGGTTGAGATACTCGCCGGGCGATTTTCAGCACGCACGCTCCACCGAGGCGAACTCCGAAACGCATTTAACACATGGCCCGACCGCGCGCAAGGCCGGTATCTTCCTGCCGGAATCTTCATCGTGCGCGCGCGTATGGCATGCTTTATCATGCCGCTCGTGGCGTACATGTAGCTCGGGGGCAGCACGCCGCAGCCTTTAGCGTCCCCCTGGGCCGCCTGTCTTCGCGTTTCAGCGCGCCTGCCGCCTTTAAAGGGGCGCGCCGGGCAGGGTCGATCTTCGTTTCGGCGGCTTGTATTCGGATTTACGCTTGAGCCCGAGCGCTTGTACTTCGTCCGAATCCTTGCCGAACTGCGCGATGACCTGTTCTTTGACGCCCAGCATCAGGTTATGAAACTCCCACTCTTTGGCGACCGTGTTGTCGCGCGCCGCGGCCGCTGCCGCCGCCGCCCGCTCTTCCAGATTACGCAGCTCTTCCAGTTCGGCATGCGCCGCTCCGACTGCACTGAGCGAATAAGCGTGGTTGATAGGCGTGTAGCTTGTGAATGCCTGCAAGGCCGCGAAGCCCTTCTCGTCTGCCTCGATCTTAATCGGAGACAAGCGCTTGCTCTGGTTTCTGGCCATGTGAGAAATCTCCTTTTGTGAGAAAAGGGATGGTTAGCGAGAACGGGCGCATTCTACGGGATGGGTCGCAGAGCGCGCAAGCTTTATCTCAGACCGGATGAGGTGGCGAGACATCTCGCCGCCTCATCCGTGCCGGAAACTTCCAGCCAATAGATAAGGATCAGAGCCACATCACCGGCCCCGCGCCGCGCGCAAGCAGTGATGGGCCGGTTGTGCGGCCCCGAGCGCGTTCGCTTTCTCGTTCAAAAAGTGCCGGCTACTTTGGCGTCGGACAGTTTTTCGCAGCCCTGTATCCGGCTGCTTCTGCCTCTTCCACGGTGTTGAATTTGACCTGATTCTTTTCCGACACGCTCTTGTAGCCCGGACAGTCAGGACGATGATAAATCTTGCTGTTCTTGTTGCCGATGATCGGGCCCGTGGCGGCGGCCGGTGGCGTCTGCGCAGCGGGCGGAGTTGAGGTTGACTGTGCGCTTGCGGATGCCGCGACCGGCGCTGCCACGGGCGTCGGCGCGGGAGCAGCCGCAGCAGCGCTTGCCGCAGGCGTTGCAGCGCTCGAAGCAGGCGTTGCTGTGCTTGCCGCCGTCGTCGAGGTGTTTGCCGCGGGCGTCGAGTAAGCAGGCTTTGGCGCTGCCGTCGTGTTCTGGGTTATAACCTCGGCCGGACAGTTTCCGGCGCGCTTATACCCGGCTGCTTCGGCCTCTTCCACGCTCTTGAAGAAGACGCGGTTGCGCTCGGCCATGTCGCGGTAGCCGGGGCAGTCCGGGCGGTGATACTTCTTGCTGCCCTTGTTGCCGATAATAGTGCCTTCGGGCGGCGCAGGCCCCCAGCGTTCGGTCTTGGCCTCGGCGCGCCATTCGCCCGGCGGGGTCGGGTTGGGGTCTTGCCACAGGCCGCGCCTGGCCGCCCTCGCTTCAGTTTCGGCGGCGGCGTAGGTGATGCGATCCTCCGGCGGTTGCTCGTCCGCGTATTTCTTGTAATGCCAGGCCAGCCCTGCCTTGATCTGTTCGATGTTGATGTCGCGCCCGTCCAGTAGAACTTTGCCGACCGTGCGCCTGTACTTGTCCACCTTCGACCAGATGACTGTGACCTGCTTGCCGAAGATCATACCGGAGAGATTCTCTTTTGAAGCCTGCCCGAACTCCTGTTTGGATTCGGGCGCGTCGATCCCCTGAAAGCGTATCTTGTGCTGTTTGTTCTCCTTGTCCAGGACGGTGATGGTGTCGCCGTCGGAGATCTTGACCACCTTCCCCTCTATGACGAGCTGAACGTTATTGGCCTGCGCCTGCGGAGCCGTCGTTGTTGTCGTCGCCGCCGTTTGCGCCGCGCCCGTTGAAGAAGCCGGCCCGGCCCGGCCCGGCCCGACACAAACAAGCATCAGAATGAGAAGCAGAGCAGCCTTGCCTCCTGATTTCACGGTCATTTTCCTCCCATCACAAAC
>DASQYE010000655.1:0-7645 GCA_035639355.1 Pyrinomonadaceae bacterium | reverse complement strand
GCGCTGAATGCGAAATTCACTGCCGGCTCTGTTAACTCATACTCCGTCAGCCTGCCGCTGTTGGTGTCCCACGCCCGTACTCTTTTGCCCCCGCCGAAGATGAATAAATATTTATTATCCGGGCTGAAGACCGCCTTCGGTGAGTTGAGGGTAAATGGCAGGCTGGCTACTTCCAGCCCGGTGAGCACGTTTAAAATCTTGACGCCCATTGGCTGAGGCCTCCCTGGCCGGGCTTGAGCTGGTCTATCGCCGGGTTTTACGTAGAGGATCGCCATGAGCTTGCCGTTGGGGCTGAAAATGGTCTGCTCCACTGACCCTTCCTGATAGCGAGCTAAGCTCTCCCCGCTTCTGGAGATGTCCCACAGCCGCACATCATCGCTGCCCGTCACCATATATCTTTCGTCCTGGCTGAAGCTAAGGGTGGAGACCGGGGTTTCGTGCCCCATACGGAAGATTTCGCGCCCGCTCCGCACATCCCAGAGCCTGGTGGTGCGATCCTCGCTGGCCGTTGCAAGCAAGCTCCCCGACGGGCTAAAGACAACTTTGGTGACCGGGACAGTATGCGCTACGCGCGTGATCTCCCGGCCCGTCTTTGACTCCCGCACGGTGACTGTGTTCCTGTTCACAGTGGCGAGCTGATTCCCGTCAGGGCTGAAGACGACTTGATTAATTTCGCTCTGTTGCAACCATCGCGCCACCTCGCTCTTCTCGCGCACGTCCCATACCTGCACTTCAGCGTCGGCGGCCGTGGCTAAGTACGCGGCCCCTGTGCTGAGCGAGAGCGAGAGCGAGCGCGAGAGCGCGAGCGCGAGATCGAATTCCCCCTCCCTCCCTGAAGGCGGGGTGGTGAAGAGGTGCTCTCCACTCTCAACTTTATAAACCGACGCGCTTTCTAGCCCTGTGACCGCGATAAAGTTCCCATCCTGGCTGAAGATGAATTTACTAGGCGTTAACACTAACGTCTCATCAGCGAGATACTCCGGTTGCAAATCCAGAACTCTGCGACCCGTCCTGGTCTCCCAGACACGTATCTTGTTCTCAGATGCGCGGCCCGCCAAATAACGCCCGTCCCTGCTGAAAGTGGCCTCTTCCAGCTCGTCATCCTTGCTCCCGCACGCATCCTCCGGCTTATCTTTCCCGTAGCAGATGGATTCGATCTTGTCGGCGGGGTCGGTCAGGTTGGCGATGCTGGCTATACCCTTGCCGATTTGAGCCATGTAGCGCCCGTCGGCACTGAGGATTGAGTAAACTCCTTCCTCGGCGTCCCGTTTAGAACTGTATTTGGCCTGGCCATTCTTGTCGTAGAGTGTGACCTGGACGGGGTTCAGGGCCGTGATATCTCCGTCGGGCGTGAAGGCCACTTCCGCAGGGTTGAAAGCGATTGTTTTAACCAACTGTGGAAGCAAGGCCAAGCCATGCCGTAGCGCCTGCTCGCCCTCGATAGAGGAGGGGTTCAGGGTGAGGGAAGCGAGCGCGCGTTTGACGCTTGCTTCGAGTTCGGTCGGTTGCTGCGCGATCATCAGCTCGGATTGCGCGGCGGCAGTGCTGGCGGTGGCGAGTGTCCTCTGTCGCTTGGCCTCTGCCGAAGCGAGGTCAGCCTTCACCCGCTCTCGCTTCTCGGCCAGAGCAGCCGCCGCCGCTTTCGACTCGGCTTGCCGGGCGAGAGCGGCCTGCTGCTCGGCCAACCCACGCTGCTTCTCCGCCTCTTTTCTCTGCGTCTCGGCCAGCTCACGCTGTTTCCCCGCTTCTTCGCTCTGCGTCCGGGCGATCTCCGCCTGTTCTTCGGCCCTCTTGCGTGCTACCTCGAACTCTTTCGTTCGCTGTTCCGCAATCATTCTCTGTTCTCTGGCGTCAGCTAAGGCTGTAGTTGCCAGGGCATTTTGTCTAAACGCATAGGCCGTTAAAATGCTCGCCAGGATAAACAAGACGGCCAAGCCCAGGGCCATCCGGCGCGCTTGACGCGCTGAGCGCGATTGCTCATCGGCCAGCGCCTGTGCGTGCTCGGCTTCACGTTGAGCAGCCGCCGCCTTCTCTTTCTGAAACTCTGTCTCCGCTTCGGCAAGACGCTGCCGCTCAAGCGCCAACTCACGCTCACGCTCGCGCTCTACCTTATCGAGCGTCGCCTGGCTGGCCTCCACCAGCGCCGCCAGCGACTCATTATAACCTTCGCCTTTACCCTCAGCGTCGGCCCAGCGCCGGGCCACAG
Organism: Pyrinomonadaceae bacterium; assembly: GCA_035639355.1. Classification (GTDB taxonomy): domain Bacteria; phylum Acidobacteriota; class Blastocatellia; order Pyrinomonadales; family Pyrinomonadaceae; genus DASQYE01. Next base: position 5,439 of record DASQYE010000655.1, on the reverse strand, counting down.
GCAACTCGTTCTGGTTGAGCAGCAGCGTGTCGTCTCTGCGGCGCGAGGCAAGCCACTGCTCGGCGCGTGCGATGAGGCGTAGACGTATCTGCTCGTCGTCCGGCTGACGCAGGAGCCATTGCTGGTACGATTCGCGGAGCGGCTCAATCAGTTTGTCGTGGCTCAACTCGTACCACATACGGCTGTCGCGCGTCTCGGCCCGGATGAGGCGCTCGGCTTCGAGTATGTCAATCGCCTTGTTGGGAATACCGGCTGTCTCATCGCGCCCGCGCAAGACCGTACTGCGAGTGTTGTCTGACGTAATGAGGACGCGGTCGAACCACCTGCGCAGATCACCCTCGTTGACGCCAGCCTCCCGCGCGGCCTTCGCCACAGCGCGCTCGAAATACTCTACGAGCGCCTGGTTCACATTCCCGAACGTTTCGAGGTCTTGGTGAGTGATAACGCTATGTCCTTCGGCGAGCATCTTCTCGCAGAGAGCCTTGCAGACGATCTGCAAGTGCACCGGCTCGATGAACTCACCCCGGAACTCGACTTCGTCTCGGCCATTATGAATCTTGATTGTGCGCAGATTATCCACTAGCTTTTCGGCCACACCTACGTCGCAGCGCAGGCCGGTAGACGGGCCCGGAACTTCGCCCGCAGCGACCTCCTCGTTGAAGCGCTCCAGGGGGCGGACGATGGCTTGTAGTGCCGATTCCTTACGCAGCCGCTCCATGCGGAAACGCGTGCGCAGGGAGTCAGGCATAATGTAGGCGTAGGGGTCTAGCTCGGCGATGTAATCTTCGCGCATGGAGAAGACCACGCGCAGCAGCGAGTCCTGCTGTAGAGCGTCGCGCAGTTGCTCGAAGAAACCGCGCCGGTCGTCGTAGCGATCCGGGTAGAGCGTGAATAACTCCTCGAACTGGTCGAAGATGATGACGCGAGGACGGCTCGCCGCCGCTCTGATTCGCTCCGCCTCGTCCTCGTCCTCGTCAAATTCGTCGGCTGGCCTGGGCGGGCGCGGTCGCCCAGCGAGGAACTCTGCGAAGGTCATGCGGGCGCGCCGCTCTGGCGTCAGGCTGTTGTCGGAGAGGTCACGCAGCGCGTTCGCGACGTAGACGTTCGAAGGCTCGACCGCACCGTCCCCGGCGTCGTCCTGGCTACGGACACGAGCCACCGGGAGCACATCGAAGTCTTTCTTCTTCTCCAGGACGGAGAGGACTTTGGCTTTCAGGAGAGAAGTCTTGCCCGCGCCCGATTGCGCGTAAAGAACCACAGACGAGCAGGCCATAATGAGCGAGACCAATTCGTTAGCCACTTGGTCGCGTCCGAAAAAGTATTTTTCGTCTTGGCGCTCGAAGGGGCGCGGCCCGACGAAGGGTTCAAGCTTACTAGCCATTACTGAACGCCTCCCATCTCCTTCTTAGCTCGGCGAGGAACTCCTGTGACGTTCCCCAGAATATCCTGAGGTCGAGGTTTCTAAAATAGAGCTTGAGATAGATCGCCGCCTCTTGATGCGTGTCGGGGGTTACGACCGACACGTGTGCTTTGCCCAGATTGTTTTCAAGGTAATTGGCGATGGTATGGATCAGGACGCGGAAGTCCCAATCGTTGAAGTGGTATCCGGTGAACAGCAGTGAACCCTCGGCAATCGCCCCCCGGATGAGCGCCGGAATCAGCGCCGCCTCCTTCGAGACGTTGACGAGAAATTTCAAATAGTCATGTTCGGTAAGCACTAAAGAAGCGGGGCTTTCCATATAGCCAAAGAGATGAAAGACCAGAGGGTTAGCCGGGGTCGGGCTGTACTCGCCGGCGAAAACGGAGCTTGTTCCCGGCGTCTGCCTCCAACGGCAGAAGTCACGCCGCGCGTTCCTCGGAACGATCACCTTCTGCAACGACAGCGACATGAACTGGTCGTAATTGGTTGTGATGTAGAGGGGCAGCGGGAGGTCTGCCAGCACGCGGTGCGGTTCGCTCCGGTCGGTGAAGTCTGGCGGCCTGATGTTCTCGTACTCCTCTATTAGCTTATCGACAGGGTATGCGGGCGCATTCTGGACGGCGAGGAATTGCGCCACGCGCGCCAGGTCGCTTCGATCTTCGAGCGGGTACTCCTCCTCGGCCGCCCACTTCTGTGCTATCTGTGCTTTTGAGGGATAGACGCCCGCGCATACGTCCGGGCCGATGAAGGGAACGCATGTGCCCTTCCTGATCTGTTTGAGGAGATTCTTCCAGTCAATCTCCCTGAGGCTCTGCACGCCTATGTCTCTAGGTTCTTTCGACCTCTCGTCGCGCGGCTCTTCAGACATGGTTTCTCTCCGGAAGGGGAAGGACTATAAACGCCGGTCGCCTTGGGTGTAGAAGGCACCTCATGCAATACACGCAAGCGTGCTGGTGAGGCGTCAGGGCCAGCCCGTCCGTGCGCGGTGGCTTACTGAGAGTCATTCCAACGGCGACGTAACTCTGTCAGGAAGTCGCTCGCCGTCGCCCAGCACACATTGATATTTATTCTCTGGTAATACTTCGACCAGTACTCAAGCGACCGCTCGGCCTGTCCCTCCTGTGCTTCCGGTGGCAACATGACGGCCAGGTGATGGCGTCTCAAACCCTGCTCCATAAATCGCGAGAGACTTTGCAGCAGCACGCGGAAATTCCAGTCGGCCAACCCGTAGCCGATAAACAGCAGAGAGGTCTGTGTGAGCGACTTTTGGATCTGCTGCGGTATGATGGACGTGTCCTGTGAGACGTTGACTAGAAAGTCGAAGTAGTCGTCTTCTGTCAGCACGAGCGAGTACGGTTCCTGTATGCGCCCGTGCAGGTGAAAGACGACCGGGTTGGCGGGGCTGGGCCTGTAGCCCTCGTCAAAAAGGGACGGCCTGCTTCTGACCTGAGAGTTCCAGCGGCAAATCTCTTCCTTCGCATCGCGGAAGCGGGACACCAGCGCCTGCGCCATGAAGTTGTCGTAGTTCGTCGTGATATAGGTCGTGAGCGGTAACTCTGCCAGGACGCGGTGGGGCTGGTTGGCCTCGCCTAAATTCGGTACGACTGTTGACTCCTTGAACATCCTGACCAACTCGTCTTTAGGAAACATCGGGTACTCTTCGACGGCCAGGAACTGAGAGACTCGAATCAGGTTATAGGAATCGGCCATAGGATAGTTATACGCCTGGGCCCACTGCTGAGCGATCTGCGCCCCGAGGGGGAGCAGGCCGTAACTGATGCCAGCCCCAAGGAAGGGTGTGCACCGGCCCTCTTTAATTCCCCTGATGAGCTGCTCCCAGTCCTGATTATCAAGTAATAGCGACGTAGTGCTCATTAATGTCTGAGGGCTCCTCTTGTAAGTTGGGCCAGAAAAACTGGTGCAATCGACGGGTGTTTACGAACAATAAAGTCGTTCCCAGAAGATGGCTTAAGTCCTTTATTTTCGACTACCCAAAATCGCTAATGCGGAAATAAAGTTCTTCCCTGAAGGCTGGTCTGCTGCTAGGGCAGAGAGCGGCTGAACAATAAAGTTCTTCCCTAAAGTAGCTCAACTTGTATTCCAAAGTAAATAGCTAGACATGGGCCTGTCGGTGAGCACGCGGAGTCCTCCGAAGTTTGCTTGACTCACGGGCGAGAGCATGTCGGCAGCGAGCACGAAGACCTCTTCGGCGGGGCCCGCGAGCAGCATGCGGCTGGCCGCGTAGAGCGCGTGCATGCCGGAGTTGCAGGAGGTGTTAAAGAAGGGAAATCTGTGCCCGGCCCAAGTCGTGCCTTCAAGAAGTGAGGCCGATGAAGTGGCCGGCGCGCGGGACTTGGCGTGCGCGAAATGAAAAGAGGCGGTCGTTATTGACTCGCCTCTTTTTTACTCTTGTTCGTGCTCGGCAGGTCGCGCTCCCTGTCGACCTCAACGGCGGCGACACCCGGTATCTCCCGTATCGCGTCGAGCCGCGAGTCGTCGAGGTCACAGGTGAGCACGCCGTAGCGTTCGAGACGTTTCTCGTTGACGCTGGAGATGTCCGCTCGCTCGCATATGGCATCCAGAATTTCCGAGCGCGCCTTGATCCCTCCAGCTTTCCCCTTGTCGAGGACGATGTGTGCTTTGACCAAAGCCATGCGTTAATGAAAAACCTTCGCGGACCGTTTGTCAACCGCCCGCCCGCTAAAAAATCTCGTTAAGCAGATCGGCCAGACGGCGCACGCTCTTCCTCATGCGGTCAAGCAGGATGGGGGCGCAACGCGCGTTGTAGGGCTGTCTGCCCTCCGATGTCGTGAAGCCCTCCCAGGAGACGCGGAAGCCGTTATTGCGCCGCTCGATGATTTCGATGTTGCGGTAGGCTTCGCGCGCCGCCAGGATCGACTCGTTGGCCCACTCCTCGGCCCAACGCTCGACTGGTAGCGTGGAGGCGAGGCCCGCCCCGCCGGAGATACTCGCCTCCTCCGCGGCGAGTGAGCGCAGCCTTTCGACCTGCTTACGCTCGTCGGCCGCAGCGGCGTCCGTGGCGCTCGCGCCAGAGTGGACGGACGCGACCGACACGTCGTCGATGTCGAGCGTGCCGCCAAGCACGCCGTCCCAATAGGAGTGCATGTTGCCCGCACCGGGCAGCAGGATGTCGTTGCCGCCCGTGTCGCTTTCCAACCCCTCGTCCGCGACGCGCTGCGGGTCTGTGACGATGGTCGGCACTTCTCCCGACTCGTTTATGAAGCCGCAGCCGACGTGGAGCGGCTGGTGCACGTCGCCGACGTGATGGCCGAGCAGCCGGAGCGCGTTGACGGCGCTGAAGCGATCCGAGTCGCCGCGAAGCACGCGCACGCACTCGCGTATCGTCTGCACTACGTCGTCGTCGCGCGTGAGGCCGAGTTGCTGCGCCTGCCTGTAACCGGTCGCGTCGAGCGGGATGTCGACGTAATGCCAACGCCTGTGGCTGCGGTTGGCGTTGTCTTGGAGGAACCGCCGCGTCTCGATGTCGTTGGGCGGGGTGTTCGACTTGATTCTGTCCGCCCAACCGCCGAACCGCGCGAAGGTTAGGTTGAGCGGCGAGATGATTTCCGAGATTCTATCGCTCGCATCGGACGAAAGTAGTCCTTCGGCCGCGGCCGTAATCAGGTCGTGGCGTGGGATTGTAAAAGACAGCTCGTTGAGCAGTGGGGCAGAGTTCACCGCGTTTTCGTTCTCGCTCATTGTCGCCTGTTCCTTTCTTCGACAGTTTCAGAGTTGCACTAGTCCGGCCCCGAAGTCGGTCGCGTCGCCGAGGGAGCGAGCGCGCGTCCTGAGCCGTTCGAACAGTTGCCGCGCCGTGAGGCTCGGCTCGGCCTCGAGGTAGAGCGCCGCGAGCCCGGAGGCGTGAGGCGCGGCCATGCTCGTCCCGTTGAGTTCCTCGAAGCCGCCCTCGACGAAACTCGAATAGACCCCGACGCCCGGCCCCGATACGTCGACCAGCCCGATGTCGTCCAACTTCTTACAACTGAAGGACGCGACGC
>DASQYE010000654.1:0-7242 GCA_035639355.1 Pyrinomonadaceae bacterium | reverse complement strand
CTGCGCTCGTCCCCTCGCCTAGAAGCAGCCCGCGCACGGCTTCGGCCCTATTCAGCGCGCCCCGCATCAACTGCTCATCCGTCAGCGGCATCGCCGCCACGCCCGTTTCCACCTCTCGCGCAACAACCTCCGCCCCTCGCCACGCCGCATCAACGGATGCGATACGCGCCGCGCTCGCGCGCAGGGCCTCGACCTTGGCGGCGCGTTCGGAGCCGAGTGCGATCTTTTTCATAGCGGGCCGGAAGAGTCTCTCGCGCGCCTCGCGCTCGGACTTACGCGCCCGCCCTACGGCAGAGGAGCACGAACCTGACCGAGCAGAGAGAAGCATTCGAGAGGCTATAACAGAGCGCCCGCGTGCGTCAAAGGAGGCGAGCCGCGGAAGGCTTGAGCAGGGAAGTCACGAAGCATCGAGGATATTGTCGATCTGAGGTAGAATGCGTGTCTCTTGAGCAACCGCCGAAATGACGCCGTCCAGCCTTCGACACGGGCGCACGATACGAACAGGGATAAGAGCGATGCTTCCGCTTATCATAATCTCGATTCTCGCCGCAGTGGTCGCCATGATCGCCTACCAGTACGTCATACAAAAGTATTACTGGGGACCCAAAGGCCCGCCGAAAAAGAAGGAACGGGATAAAGACTCGCGCCGGGGCTGAGGCCGAGAGGCCGCTCGCCACTATTACCTTTCCATCTCATTCAAAATATGACGCCGCTCCCGCGCAAGCAGATGGTAGTAGCTCAGTTTGAAGATTGAGCGTATGAAAAGTTCATACGTGGAGGGTCAGAACTTTGGCATGTCGTCGTAGTAGAAAGGGTCTAATTTAAAGGAGTCTGTAATTAACCCGCCGGAATCTACATCTAACCCCAGCACAGCACCGGCAGCGAGGATGAGAATCAAGACCAGGGCGATTCTCCTGACTGTGGGCGGGCGCATCATGCTGTAAGATTATCACCTGTCCAATAAAGCTACAATATCTTCAATCCGCTAAACCTTCTCAGATATGCCCGCTTCCCGGAAGATGGCTTGCTTGACATTCCATGCGCCGCTTGCTGTAATCAAAAATCCCTTATCGAAAAACGATGCATCGCCGATTTTTTAATTGAAAGAGGAACCGGAAGTGTCCGTCGAAGAACTTATTTACGACTGGAACGCGATCGAGCCGACCGCCAAAGCTCCTGACCGTCACATCGGTTTTGACGATGAAACTCTGCGCGACGGCTTACAGTCGCCCTCGGTCTGCGACCCGCCGATCGAGAAGAAGCTGGAGCTGCTGCACCTGATGGACGCGCTCGGCATAGACACGGCGGACATAGGATTGCCCGGCGCGGGCGGCACACACGCGGCGGGCGTCGAACGGCTCGCGCGCGAGATCGTCGAGCAGAAATTACGGATTCGTCCCAACTGCGCCGCGCGCACGCACGAGGCAGACATCCGCCCCATCGTCGAAATCTCGCAGCGCACGGGCATCCCCATCGAAGCCTGTACCTTCATCGGCTCGTCTCCCGTTCGCTTTTACGCCGAGGACTGGACGCTCGATAAGCTGCTGCGGATTACGGAAGACGCCGTCACCTTCGCCGTCAAAGAAGGTCTCTCCGTGATGTACGTGACGGAGGACACCTCGCGCGCCGCTCCCGAAACCATACGAGCCCTCTACACGACGGCGATAGGCGCGGGCGCGCGTGCCGTCTGCGTCTGCGACACGGTCGGACACTCGACGCCGGACGGCGCGCGCGCCGTCGTGCGCTTCGTTAAAAGCATCATCGACGAGCAGGGCGAGCGGGTGCGACTGGATTGGCACGGCCACCAGGATCGCGGCCTGGGGGTTATCAACTCGATCGCGGCGATTGAGGGCGGAGCTGACCAGGTGCATGGCTCGGCGCTAGGCGTCGGCGAGCGCGTCGGCAATACGCCCATGGATCAGCTTCTAGTCAACCTTAAATTGATGGGTTGGATTGATAACGACCTCTCGCGTCTGCGTGAATATTGCCAGGTGGCCGAATCGTCTTGCGGTTGGACGATACCTGTAAACTATCCTGTCTTCGGGCGCGACGCTTTCCGCACGGCGACGGGCGTTCACGCGGCGGCCGTCATCAAGAGCTACAAGAAAGGTGATCCGGGGCTGGCCGACCTCATCTACTCGGGCGTGCCCGCCGGACTCTTCGGGATGCAGCAGCAGATCGAGATCGGCTACATGAGCGGCAAATCCAACGTTATCTACTGGCTCGAAAAACGGGGCATCGAGCCGAGCGAAGAGCGCGTCGAGCGTATCCTCGCACGCGCCAAGCAATCCTCCTCGGTTCTCAGCGAAGATGAAGTAATGAAATTGGTTTGAAAAGAAGTGACGAGTGACGAGTTAAAAACTTGTTCTTGCTCGTCACCGAGTCACCGAGTCACTGAATTTATGTCTTCGACCATCACGCTCACGCCCGAACGGACGGTGCAGGGACTCCTCGGCGACCCGCGCGTGCAGAGCGCCTTCCGGTTTTTTGAATCGCGCGCCGACGAAATCACGGAAGACCACATCAGGCTCTGCTCGATTCCGGCTCCGCCTTTCGGCGAAGCCATGCGCGCCGCCTACTTGGCGGATAGATTCCGCGAGCACGGGCTAAGCGAGGCGTCGATTGACGAGGAGGGCAACTGCGTGGCGCTTCGGCCGGGAGGCTCGCTCGCGCCGCTTCTGGTCGTCAGCGCGCATCTGGACACGGTCTTTCCGGCGGGCACGGATTTCAGCGTCAGGCGCGAGCATCAAAGGCTTCTCGCGCCGGGCATCGCCGACGACGGCTGCGGGCTCGCGGCGCTCATAGCCCTGCTGCGCGCCCTTGAGGCATGCTCCATTGAGACCGAGGGGTCGCTGCTTTTCGTAGGCACTGTGGGCGAAGAGGGCGAGGGGAACTTGCGCGGAGCGCGCCATCTTTTGACCGCGGGGCGATGGGCCAACCGTGTGGACGCCTTTATCAGCTTTGACGGGCCGGGCGTCGAACGCATTACGCATGCGGCGCTCGGCTCAAGACGCTACCGCGTGCGCCTGCGCGGGGCGGGCGGCCATTCCTGGGGCGATTTCGGCGCGGCCAATCCGGTTCACGCGCTTGGTCGCGCCATCGCGCGGCTCGCCTCCTACCCGGCCCCGGTGGAGCCGCGCACGACCTTTAACGTCGGTCGCATAGAGGGAGGAGCGGGCATCAACGTCATCGCGCGCGAAGCCACTATGGATGTCGATCTGCGCTCGGCCTCCGCCGAAGAGCTACAGCGCCTGGACGCATTTTTCCGTCGCGCCGCGCGTGAAGCGGCCGACGACGAGAACTCTCAGCGACGGGCGGGCGATCCGCCGCTCGAGCTCGACTTGAAATTGATCGGCGACCGCCCGAGCGGAGAGACTCCGCCCGATTCCGCAATCGTTCGACTGGCGGAAGAGACGACGCGCGCTTTCGGCTACAGCCCCCGCCTAGACCGCTCTTCGACGGATTCCAACGTCGCCATCTCTCTGGGCATTCCCGCGATCACCCTCGGCGTGGGCGGCTCTTCCGGCAACTCTCACACGCTGGACGAGTGGTACGACGCGCGCGGCCGCGACCTTGGGCTCAAACGCGCACTGCTCGTCATGCTAGGGATGGTCGGGATTAAATAAGAGATGAAATTAAAGAGCCGGATGGAGAAGGAAACGCATCCCTTATCCATCCGGCTCTTTGCGATAACCGGCTCGGTTAATTGATCGGAATCGTAACGGTCGTCGAGCCGGCCTTGCCGGAAGGGAAACGCTTCTGGCGCGCTATCCGCAGCGCGGTCGGGTCACTGCCCGAAGCCTGCGTGACGCGGCCCGCCTCGTCGTATGTGACCTGGACGGTCACCATCTTGGGCCCGGCCTTGGGCCCGTCCGCCTTCTTCACTGTATTCACGGCCGAGGGCGTTGCTGTGGGCGTAGGGGCGTCGGGCGAGGTCTTCGCCGGCCAGGCATTGGCCCTCTCGGCCTCCGCCTTACGTCTTTCTCGCTCGCGCGCTTCGCGCTCTCGCTCACCGCGCATCTGGGCTGCCGTATCGACGCCCGCCGCAGCGCCGCTTTCGCCTCCGACCTGGTCTGATGTTTGCCCATCCGTGGGCTCGGAAGATGCCACTTCGTTTGCGTCGCCGTTGGATGTATCCGAAGAACTCTCTGCGAGGTCGTGCAAGGCCAGAGGCGGAATCGAGGCCGTCACGTCGGCGCGAGCGTAACTGTTGGCCAGCAAGGCGGTCGCCGTGACGACTATCAAAACCACTACCGCCATCACGGCGAGGATCATCCTTCTACTCCTGGCGGGAGCGGCCAGGGTGTCAACCGTCATCGCCATCGGGGCTCGCGGCGACGACTCTTCCTCCTCCTCCTCCTCCTCCTCCTGCTCGGCCCTGGTTATCACGCTCTCTATAGCCTGTTCCAGATCGTTCTCGTCGGGCAACTCTTCCTTTTTGATAGGCTGCTCGGGCTCTATGCCCTCGTCCATTCGACGCAAACCCTCAAGGACAACCTGCGTCCAGGGCTGGTTGATGGTTCGCTGCTCGAACTCGAAATCCGTATCGAATTTGAAGGAAGCGTTCGGCAGCGTGAGCGCATAGTAGACGGCGTCGATGCCCGTCAGGGAACCTATCCGTGCGTCGATCAGAGCGCCGGCCTGGATGTAGAAATAACCAGGGAGGTGCGGGTAGATGACCTTCAATCTTCCGGTCTTACGCTGGTTGCAGAAGAACTCTATTAATTCGGAAAGTGAAAGGTCGCTTAATTCTCCGGTCAGTGCCATATCGTGCTCCCTCAGGTATGGGGCAAAAAGTGTTCGTGCGGGAAAGCACGCCCTGATTTACGAAGGGCGGGCGCGCTTCGCCGCTCGATCATTTAGTTGAAGCTGAAGTTGTAGTTGACGACGCCGGACACCTTGACCGGCTGTCCTGAAAGCTTGGTTGGCGAGAAACGCGCGCGCGTGGCCGCCCTGACCGCCGCTTCTCGCAGCAAAGGATGACCGCTCGCGGCGCGCGCCGAGATGACCTTGCCCGTCTCGTCTATGACGACCTCGACCGTGACCATGCCTGTGGCGCGCACGTTCCTGGCCATCTCAGGATAATCGGGCTTCGGCAGCACGGTCGCTGCGCCGTTAAGCACGCCGCCCGAGACGGGCTTGGTCAGAGGCTTCGGCATGAGCTTTGCCGGGGGCTCTCCCGTATCGTTAACTCTAACGACCGGCGAGGAGCTTGAGCGCGCGGCATCGCCCGCGCCCGGCAGGCTGCCGCTACGATTTGAGACGGGAACCATATTGGTCTTGTCGAGCGTGTTGGCGACGGGAAGCGTCGCCTGCGCAGGCTGCTTAACGGTCGCGCCGGTCGCGTTGGCGCTGGCTGCTACATTGGCGTTGGCCGCTACAACAGCCCCAGGCCCCGTCTTCACGTTGAGGTTTGCTTCGCCCGGCGTAGACGACACGGGCGCAGGCGTTGTCGAAGAGGCCGGTTGAACCATCTTCGAGAGATTTTCGTCCAGGTAATAGGTGATGGCCCTGTAAGTCGTCTCCGTCGGCTCGAAGCTCAGCTTTCCACCCTCTATCACCGCGACCGATGTCGTCATCTTGATCCAGTTGCCGACGAAATCAAACTCATACGTATAGGTCTCTTTGCTAATCAACGAGCCGTCCGATGCGTGCAGCGTCATCTCGCTGATGTTGCCGCGCTCGTCGTACTTGTAGACCTCTCGGCCCGTCAGCGTTTCCCCCGCAAGCGGGTAATATGCGTTCTCAAGCTTGTTTCCCTTGATGTCGTAGGAGGCCGTCTCAAGCAACGCGCGCTGACCTTCAGCCGCCTTCCCGGTTTTGTTGGAAAGCTTGGTTATCTCTGTGCGGACGCGGCGAACGGGCCCTGCCAGCCCGTCGCGTACCCTGTCGCTGTCGGCGCTTGGGGAGAGCAAAGACCTGGATTCGGCGGACGTGGAAGCGGTCGCGCCCTGCTGCGCCATCACAGAGAGGTCGAGTGCGCTCAACAGGAGAACCATTAGCAGGAGGCCCCGCTGTGTTCGATAGGACATCGCTTTTCCCTCCATAAGTTACGATGCTGGAATGGCTTAGGTGCGCCGGGGCAGGTGAGATCGAAGCACTTGGCACCGTATCGGCTGGTATCGGCCAGAGACTACCCGCGCCATAGGGCGCAGGGGCGCTTCAATCCAATATTAGCTTGATAAACAGAGTTTGTCTATAGCCAACATTGAAATCGGATACTTGAAACGCCCGGCGGCGATAGGCCGCTTCAAGGCTCGGGCTCGCGGTAGGAGGCAAGCAGGGCCGCGATTTTGTCTATGACGGAGGTGCTGCTGGCTTCGGCCGTTTCGTTATTACAGATAATGGAAAAGACCAGCGGCTCGTCCCCGCCGGTCAGGACGTAACCGGACAGGGAGTTGGTGTAGGTGAGCGTGCCGGTCTTGGCCTGTATGCGTCCGGCGGCGCTGCGCAAGCGACCCCCCAGCGTCCCGTCGCGCCCGGCCACCGGCAGCGAGTCGCGAAAAACAGTCGCCGCAGGCGTTTTGGCGATTGCCGCCAGCAGGCGCGCGGTCACTTCCGGGGTCACCATGTCCAGGCGAGAGAGGCCGGAGCCGTCGTGAAGCGAAAGCCCTCGGGTCGCAATCCCGGCTCGTTCGAGCCACATGCGAATGACAGCCGTTCCGGCCTCGTCATCGCCGCGCGTAGAGTTACGGTGCGGGTTCGGGTCTTGTGCCAGCGAGCCGCGCTCTTTGCCGAGGGAGCGAAGGATAAGCTCCGCAAAGAGATTGATGCTCTCTTTATTGGTCGAGCGAGCGATTTCGCCTAGCGTTCTACTTGTGACGGACGCCAATTCCAGGGCGCTTCCCGTATCGAAGCGCGCCTCGCGTGGGTCACGCGCGTCTCTCATGCGCGCTTCGCCTTCGACCTCTATGCCGCGCTTGCGCAGCGCGTCGCGAAAGAGCGTCGCCGCCCATAGGGCGGGCCTGTGCGCGGACAGCCGCGCGCTAAAACCGCGTCCTCCGGCCGGAAACTGTCCCCAGATGCGAAACTCGTTATCGGAGAGGCCGCGAGTAATGCCGATGGTCGTCGGCGTGCCGCGCTCTAAAGTGTCCGCGTCATTCTCTACGCGAAAGTAATCTGTAGGAATGTCGAAGCGCACAGTGACGCGCTCGCCCGCTTTGGCTGCCGGCGTGACCGTCAACGTAGTCTCGTTGCCGTTGATGGAGAGCGCGCTGATCTCAGCGCCGAAGTACCACTGCA
>DASQYE010000653.1:0-14501 GCA_035639355.1 Pyrinomonadaceae bacterium | reverse complement strand
CTCTTGTGCGCCATCTGGGGCTCCACGTGGCTCTTCATCAAAATCGGACTCCGTGACCTGCCGCCCGTAAGCTTCGCCGGGATCAGGTTCGTCATCGCATCCCTGATACTGCTGTCGATAGTCGTCCTGAGACGGCGGCCTATTCCGCGCTCGCCGCGTGATTGGGCGCTGATCTCCGTGACGGGCGTGCTGGCCTTCGGTTTCAATTACGGGCTGTTGTTCTGGGGCGAGCAGCACGTCTCTTCAGGGCTCGCGGCGCTGCTGCAAACGACCATCCCCGCCTTCGGACTCTTGTTCGCGCATCTGCACCTGCCCGCAGAGCGTTTGACGCTCGTCAAGGTCTGCGGCGTGGCGCTCGGGGTCGTCGGCGTGGGCGTGATATTTTCCAACCAATTGAGCGTCGAAGGGCCGCTCGCGCTGTGGGGCAGCGCGGCCATCGTTTTGGGCGCGCTCGGCGTGGCTTATGCCAACGTGCTCGTCAAGGCGCGCGGCGGACACCTGGACCCGGCGATGCTCGCCGCAGGCCAGATGTTCTTCGGTCTCATCCCGCTGCTTCTGATCGGAATCTCTTTGGAGGGAAATCCGCTCGGCTTTCACTGGACGCCGATGGCCCTGGTCTCGCTCTTTTATCTGGTGCTCGTGGGCTCGGTCGTCGCGTTCCTGCTCTTCTACTGGCTGGTCATACGCATGGACGTGACGAAGACGATGCTGATTGCGCTGGTGACGCCGCTGATCGCCGTGCTGCTGGGGATGCTGGTGCTGGACGAGAAGTTGACCTGGCGGACGATCATGGGCGGCGCTTTAATCATGCTAGGCATCGGCATCATCGTGCTGCGCAAGATTAAGGATCAGGGCGCGCGTCCTGCGCGCGAGGCGAAAGCGATCGGAACCATAGAGACCGGATAGCACCTATTGCAGTATCATCGCTGCGGCAGGGCACGACCGAAGCGCGCCCTCTTCTCCCGTCGCGAAGCGTTATAAAAAAGTCACGAAGCGTTATGAAAAATTCCGGCACAATGCGTCGAAAGGCCGCGTGGCTCGTCGGGTTCGGCTTCTTTACGGCGACGGGCCTGCTCTTTTTCAGCTACAGATACCTGGACGATCTGGCGAGAGAGAAGACCGGAACCTTCGGAGAGCGTTTGATAGAGGAGATGACGGGCGCTTACGCGGCGGCGCTCCTTTTTCCGCTGGTGTTGAGAGTCGCGCGCCGCTTTCGCTTGGATTGGCGCAACTGGCTGCGACTGCTGCCCGTTCACCTCCTGGCGCTGCTTCTCTTCTCGGTGCTGCATACCACGCTCAACTGGCTCTCGCGCGATCTATTGTTCCGGCTCTCCGGCCTGGGCCCTTACGATTACGGGATTATGCCGATCAGGTACTTGATGGAGCTGGCCAACGATGCGATCGTTTACTGCCTGTTCGTGGCGCTCATTTATCTGTTCGACTATTACCGCGAGTCGCGCGATCAAGAGGTGAGGACGGCGCAGCTCGAAGCGCGTTTGACGCAGGCGCAGCTTCAGGCGCTCCGCTTACAGCTTCAACCCCATTTTCTTTTCAACGCGCTGAATACCATCTCGACCGTTATCTACGAGGACGTGCGACTGGCAGACCGTATGATCGCGCGCTTGAGCGACCTGCTGCGTCTAGCCCTGCGCAACTCAAGCGCGCAGGAAGTGACGCTTCAGGAGGAGCTGGAATTCCTGAATCTCTACCTGGAATTGATGCGAGCGCGCTTCGAGGAGCGACTGGTCGTCCACTTCCACGTCGAGCCGGAGGCTGAAAAGGCTCTCGTGCCGCAGCTGATTCTTCAGCCGCTGGTGGAAAACTCCATCCGTCATGCGGCCCTTCCGGCGAGCGGGACGGTCATGATTGACGTGTCGGCGCGTCGCTCGAACGGCGCGCTCCTGCTCGAAGTAAGCGACAACGGCCCCGGTATAAGGAAAGAGCGGCAGGCCGTGACGGGCGACGGAATCGGTCTCTCGAATACGGCTGAAAGATTGAGTCAACTATACGGCTCGGAGCACCGCTTCTCGCTGCAATCGTCTCCGGGGGGCGGCTTGCTGGTTCACGTCGAAGTCCCTTTTCACACCCGAAGCCACACGGGCGAAGTTGATGGAGGCGGCGGGCGAAGCTGATGTCAAAGATACGCGTGCTGATCGTAGACGACGAGCGCCCTGCGCGCCGTAAGATTCGCCGCTTTCTTGAGAGCGAGCCCGACATGGAAGTGCTGGGCGAATCGGACGGCGGGCCTGGGGCCGTCGCAGCCATACGGAATCATAAGCCCGACCTTGTCTTCATGGACGTGCAGATGCCGGAGCTGGACGGCTTCGGCGTCATCGACGCGCTCGGTACTGATCGCCTCCCGCAGGTCGTCTTCGTCACAGCCCACGACCAGTTCGCGTTGCGCGCCTTTGAAGTCCACGCGCTCGATTATCTGCTCAAGCCTTTCGATCAGGAGCGCTTTCGTAAAGTCCTGGAACGGGCCAGGCAATACCTCATGCGTGACCGCGAGGGCGGCCCCGACGAGAGGATGAAACGTCTGCTCGACGAGGTGCGGGCCGGAGCCCTAGGCGTGCGCTATGCCGAACGCCTCCTGATTAATTCCGGCGAGCGCGCCTTCTTCCTCCCGGTCGATCGCATAAACCACGTAGAGGCGGCGAAGAACTATGTTCGGATTCATACGGGGGACGATAGCTACCTGCTGCGCGGCACTGTTGACGGTCTGCATCGCAGGCTCGACCCGGCAAAATTCCTGCGCGTCAACCGCTCGCAGATCGTCAACATAGACAGCATCAAGGAACTCCAACCCTGGTTCCACGGCGAGTATCGTATCATCCTCAAGGACGGACGCGAGATGATGTGGAGCCGTCGTTACCTGGATCGCTCGTCTGAACTGTTCCTTAAAGATTTTTAGACCTTGAAGATTTCCAGACCTTGGAATCTTAATCCCCGCCACAGGCCCGCCCATCCCACACCGTTCAAGCCTCGTCCCCGAACTCTTTTCCGTGGAGCCGCCTCGCTTATAAAACTCGATGCTTCGTGGCGTCACGGGGCCCAAGGCGGCGTGATGGACGAAAGCATGGCCTTATGAACGAAAGCGCGGCCTCAAGGCCGGGCGCTGGTGACTTCTGTCCGGCGCTTTAGTTCGGGCGCGTAAGAGGTCTGTATTCTGCTGACGGGAGTGAGACAATGGCTAGACACCGGACGAAGCTTTGCCGCAACGGCCGAAAGCTACGAACACAGAGAATCTTGGTCGGCATCATTGTCTGCCTTCTGTGCGGTCGGTTGACGATCGCACAGGACGGGGCGGTCAGAGAGGGCGACTGGCCCAGCTACGGGCTTGACCAGGGAGGGTCGCGCTATTCGCCGCTTAAACAGATCGACCGCAGCAATGTTAAGAATCTCAAAGTGGCCTGGACTTATCGCACGGGCGACGTGTCTGACGGGAAGAAAACGGGCGGGGTCGCCAGCGCATTCGAGGCGACGCCCATCCTCGTCGATGGGACGCTCTTTCTCTCGACGCCCTTTGATCGGATCATAGCGCTCGACCCGTTGACGGGGGCCTAGCGATGTGCCTTCGATCCTAAGATCGAGACCTCTAAACATATCGCCGGTCAATACGTCTCGCGCGGCGTCTCGACCTGGCTCGACCCGAAGGCTTCCGCCGGACAAACGTGTCGCCGCAGAATTTTCCTCGGCACTCTGGATGCGCGCCTTATAGCTGTGGACGCGGCGACGGGCAAGCCATGCTCGGATTTTGGAAACGGCGGCGAGGTCGATTTGAGCAAGGGAGTCGGCAACGTCCAGCCGAGCGAGTACCAGGTCACTTCGCCTCCCGCCATCATCAACGACCTGGTCGTCGTCGGCTCCGCCATAGGAGATAACCAGCGCGTGAAAGAAACAAGCGGGGCCGTTCGCGCCTTTGACGCTCGGAGCGGCGCGTTGCGCTGGGTGTGGGACCCTGTCCCGCGAAATTCAAGCGATCCTGGCGCGGCCAGTTGGAAGGCAGGAAGCGCATCGTATAACGGCGCGGCCAACGTGTGGGCGGTCATCTCGGCCGACCCCTCGCGTGATCTGATCTTTCTTCCAACGTCGAGCCCGAGCCCCGATTACTACGGCGGCGAGCGACAGGGCGATAATAATTATGCGAATTCTGTGGTCGCGCTGCGGGGTTCGACCGGCCGGGTCGTCTGGCATTTCCAGGTTGTCCATCACGATCTTTGGGACTATGACATCCCCGCCCAACCCGCGCTGATTACAGTCCGCAGGAACGGCAAAGAGGTTCCTGCGGTCGCCGTCGCGACGAAGATGGGCCATCTATTCCTGCTCAATCGCGAAGACGGCAAACCCGTCTTTCCGGTCGAGGAGAGAAGCGTGCCGCAATCGGCGGTCGAAGGGGAATCGCCCTCGCCGACGCAGCCGTTCCCGACCCTCCCGCGCTCGCTCGTGCCGCAAAAGCTGACGGCCCAGGATGCGTGGGGGCTCAACCCCGCCGAGCGAGATCGATGCCGCGCCATCCTCAGCGGGCTTCGTGCCGAGGGCGTTTTCACCCCGCCGAGCCTGCAAGGCTCCCTTATGTTTCCCGGCGATGTCGGAGGAATGAACTGGAGCGGCGTCTCGTTTGACGCGAAGCGCGGACTGCTAATCGCAAATACGAATCGTCTGGCCCGAGCCGTCACTCTCATCCCGCGCGCAAGCTTAGACCGCGACAAGCTCAGGGCCTTGCAGGCGGCCAACCCTAACAGCGAATATGCCTCTCAGAGGGGGACTCCCTACCTGATGCGACGCGAGTGGTTGTTGAGCGCATCGGGCGCGCCGTGTAATCCGCCGCCCTGGGGCACGCTGGCGGCCATCGATACCTCGACCGGCGCGGTGCGCTGGGAAGTCCCGCTCGGGACGATGCCCGAGTTGGCCCAGGTTGCGGGAGCTTCCGAGTGGGGCTCGATCAATCTGGGCGGTTCTATCGTGACGGCCGGCGGGCTGGTCTTGATCGCCGCCGCGAGGGATAACTACCTTCGCGCTTTTGATGTAGAGACCGGAAAAGAGATATGGAAGGGATCGCTGCCCGCCGGCGGTCAGGCCACGCCCATGACTTACCAGCTCAGGAAGAATGGCAAGCAGTTTATAGTCATCGCCGCCGGAGGTCACGGCGGCCTGGGCACTACGCTTGGCGATTATGTGGTTGCTTTCACGCTGCCGTGAGCGCCCTGCGATTCGCCGTCGTTCCTGCGTCACGACCGTCCTCGCGCCGGAATCCCGCTCCGCGATGAATGCGAGGTTTTGAGTACGAGGGGTTTGAGAAGCAATGAAGCTCTTTTTCTGCTGCTGCCGCCCGGCGCGCTCTCGTCTATGAACCGAGCCTATTGACTTCGCCTGTGAATTGGAATAGATAGGTGCTGCTTCCGAACCCTCGCGTGGCGTGCAAGATGTGTGAGCCAAACCGGAGCCCCTCGCATTGATTCGGAAAAGTCGGATCGGTTCTCAATCCCCCTCCATGCAGAAAGGAACAGACGATGACCTTAACGACCGCAAATAAGGCTTCAGTCTTTTTATCGACGCTCGTTCTGTTGATGCTGGCGACGCAGACGCTTTTGGCTACAGCGCAGCGCGCGCTGCCCAACCCTGTAGTCATCTATATAGGCCCGGAATTCTATCAGCAGGAAGGTAAGCAGTGGACGCGCTACAAACTGATGGTGACTAATTACGATGCCTACCCGAACGAGCTTTTCGCTCCCGCTCCAAGCCTCCCGCCGTGCGGTGAAAACACTAAAGCTGCGCGGACGTGGGTCGAGATCACTGACGGCGCGGGCAAGCGCATCTACGGCTTTTGTGCGCTCGCCACCCACGACGATCTGACAAAGCTGTGGTTCGCCATCGAGACCGACAAAATCCCGCCGAGCTGGGTTTATGTAATCTTGAACGACCGCCAGACGGGCAAAACATACAAGTCGGGCCTTATCGAAACCACCGAATAGAACGGCTCTTGGTTCCCCGGACGCCCTAGAGCCCGAAGACCCTGGCGCGGGGCGCGGTCTTTAAGCTCGACCCAAGAGGCGCGGAGATATGGCGCTCCGCGCCTCTTAGCTTTCGCCCCCGGCGGCCGCTCACAGGAAACGTAAATGTTTTTACAGGCTTCTGCCGAGAGGCGCTTCCTGGCCGTTCATCTTCTGCTTTAGTCCATGTTATCCTTAGGGCTCAGCCTGGAGCGCGTCGCCGGACACCCTCAGAGTTGAATCACCCTCAAGTGCGTCTGGATAGATGCCTCTATCGTAAGGAGAGTTTCGCGTGAGAACTAGATTTTCTACGGTCGGGAGCCTGTTGCTGATTGTCGCTCTTTCGCTCCCCGCCCTTATTTATGCTCAACAGAGCAGGTCGTCGCAGCCGTCAGGGAACAGTCCGGCTGATGCTTTGACCCGCAGCCGCACGACGCGCGAGCGCGGGACGACGAAGGCTTCGATCACGAGCATCGAGCGCGACCTGGCCGAAGCCTTGACGGTCATTCAGGACAACTATGTTGACGGGCCGAAGCTGGACTACAACGCGGTCTTCAAATCCTCTATCGCCGGAATGCTGCGCGTGCTCGACCCGCATTCCGATTATTTCGATGCCGCCGAGTATGAGGCCTTCCGCACAGAGCAGCGCTCGGAGTACTTCGGCATCGGCGCGACCATCGGCGACCTGAGCGAGGGCGAAAGGGTCGAGACCTACATTCGCGCGACTTTCGAGAATGCCCCGGCTCACCGCGCGGGCCTGCGCTTCGGCGACCACATCGTCGATGTCGATGGCAAGTCCATGCGCGGCAAGTCTTACCCGGAGGTGCGCCAGAACCTTTTGGGCCCGCGTGGCTCCACCGTCAAGGTGACGGTCGAACACGCGGACGGAAAAGTAGAGACCGTCCAGATCACGCGCGACGCCGTGCCGCAGCCTTCCATCCCGGAAGCCTACATGATTCGCCCGGGCGTCGCCTATGTGGCGATGACCGGCGGGTTCAACCTGACGACGGCCGACGAGTTCAGCGAGGCGCTGGATAATCTTCAGTCGCAGGGCATGAAGATGCTTCTATTGGACTTGCGCGGCAATCGCGGCGGCCTGCTCATACAGGCCGTGCGCGTGGCCAACGCCTTCCTACACAGGGGCCAGCTGATCGTCACGCAGAAGGGGCGCATAGACGGAAGCTCTGAGGTCTACAGGGCGATCAACGAAGCGCCGGACACGACGCCGCTCGTCGTGCTCGTAGACCGCTACACGGCCTCTGCGGCCGAGATCGTGGCGGGCGCGTTGCAGGATCACGACCGCGCGTTGATCGTCGGCGAGACCAGCTTCGGCAAGGGGCTCGTGCAGCTTCCTTTCCAGGTCGGCTACGGATCGGCCCTGCTCCTGACCATCGCCAAGTACTACACGCCCTCGGGCCGTTTGATTCAGCGCGACTACACGAACGGCGGAATCTACGATTATTACACGCGCGGCGGCTCGCTCAGCGCGGGCGTGCCGAACGCGCAGCTTGCGCCCGTCGGCCCCGAGAGCCGCACCGATACAGGCCGCACGGTTTACGGCGGCGGCGGCATTACGCCCGACGAGGCCGTCAAGCCGCGACTGTTGACGCCCGCGCAGCAGCGACTGGTCGATCCCGTCTTCGGCTTCGCAATGGAACTCACGCGCGGGCGCGAGGGGCTGGAGCCATATAAGGTACAGCGCCCCATTGATTTCAATAATGATCTGAGGGCGACGGATTTTCCGATGGGCGATGCGCTGTTCAAAGCGTTCAAGGATTACGTCGCCAGCAAGCCCGCCTACAAGCTGACGCCCGCACAGCTTGATCGCGACCGCGCCTACATAGAGCTTCGCCTGCGCTACGAGCTGGCGACGGCTGCTTACGGCGCGATCACGGCGCTACAGGTCTTCAATATAGACGACCCGCAAATCGCCCGCGCGGTCGATCTGCTCCCGCGCGCGCGCGAGCTTGCGCTGGCGGCGCAACGTATTCGTAATCCGTCATAAAAGCGAAGGATGAAGGCAGCAAGGATGAATGTGTGGCTGCGTTAATTGAATGATTCAATCTGAGCAATCATACATTCATCCTTCATCCTTCCGCCTTCGTCCCTGCTTTTCGGCGCAGGCAAGATCATCCGTTATGTTTTATCCAAGCTTCGCCGCCCATGCCCCAGGGCACAAGAAAGGTAAAAATCATCGTCCTAAGCTGCCAAACTTGCTGATGGTCAATCTCTGCCTGGGGCTCGCGCTTTGCGCCGCCGCGCCTCCTGTGCGCGCCCTGGCCCAGACCATCGAACGCGACATCAACGCGCCCGCCAAGCCCGAGGTCAGCGTCAAGAATCGCAACGGGCGCGTGCGCGTCGTGGCGGCGGCAGACCGGCAGGGCAAAATCTCCATCAAGGCCGAATCTCCCGGCGCGGCCGTCTTAGAGGCCGATGTCGTCACCAAAACGGACGGCAATCGCGTCACGGTGGACGTTCGCGCGCGCCGTGAGCGTGACCGCATAGACCTGACCGTGCGCGTGCCCGAACGCTCGAAAGTCTACGTCGAAACGGAGGCCGGGGCGGTTGACGTGATCGGCAACGTGGCCTCGGCATCGGTCGCTACCAACACCGGGACTATTCTCGGCAACGTGCCGCTTGACTCCGTCAATTATAACTTTCTCTGGCAGGCGAGCCGCCCGCGCTTCTTCAGCGACGTGGAGTTGCCGGCGGTCAAGGAAAAGGCGGGCGGCTGGTACTCGATCTCTGGCCGCATCGGCGATAAGAAGGCCGAGAAGGAGCTGCGCGTGCGCCTGGATTTCTCTACGCAGCGCGGCGTTATCCTCTTCAACGTCGATCCCAGCATGGTCCCGCCAGACCTCAAAGAGCGACCGCTGACGGAAGCGGCGCGCGCCATCGTCCGCAGCGGCGACGTTGCGCTGGTCGAAGCCGTGCGCAAGGTCGCGCCGCGAATGTTCGGCGAATACGCGCAGACGCTACCGCCGCCGAAGGACGCTCCGACACTGGTCGCGCGACGCCCGCCCACGGAGGTCGCCACCTCTGTCGCGCCGCAGCTGATGCGCTTGAACGCGAGCGTCACGGACAGGAGCGGCCGCGCCATCAGCGGCCTCGGGCTTTCGGACTTCGCCCTCTTCGAGAACGGCAAGGAGCGACAGATCACAGAGGTCGCGCCGACAAGCGCTCCCTTCAACCTGGTGCTGCTGCTAGACGTTTCCGGCAGCGTCGAGGAGCGCATAGACTTCATACGCAAGGCTGCGCGCAATTTTCTAGCGACCGTCGGCTCCCAAGACCGCATCGCAATCATCAGCTTTCGCGAAGACATACAGGTCATCTCGGATTTTACGACCGACCGCGCATTGCTCTCGGCGCGGCTTGACCAGATAGCGGCGGGAGGGCCGACGGCGCTCTACGACGCTCTCGCCTACACGCTCGTCGAACAGCTCAAGCAGCTTCGCGGCGAGCGCACCGCCGTAGTGATTCTCTCCGACGGCGACGATAACAAATCCTTCGTCCCCTTCGAGACCTTGATCGAATCGGTCTATGAATCGGGCGCATTGATCTACCCGCTTTATATTCCTTCGGGGCTGATTCCTGAATCGAGCGCGCCCGCGCCCTCCGTCACCCTTGACCCCCTGCGCACGCGTTACCTGACTCTGACGACGCGCGCCGAAGATGAGGGACGACGACTCGCCACGGTGTCGGGCGGCATCTACTACCCGATCAGGCATCTTGACGATCTACAGCGCGCTTACGACGACGTGGTCGCGCAGCTGCGCATGGCCTACACCATCACTTATACGTCGAGCGCCGACGCCGCCCGTGAGCGTCGCATCAGGGTGCGAGCCAACCGCGAGGGCGCGGCCGTGCGCCTGAGCCCGGCCGTCAGCATCGGCGCGAGCGTCCCCAAGGATGAAGCCGGAAGGAGGTGAGAGAAGGGATGAGGGATGACGGATGAGGGATGAATGGTTGAGTGATTGATTCAATTGACATATTCACTCAAACTCTTTCATCCCTCATCCTTTATCCCTCATCTCTCATCCGATGACGCATCCTTTACTCCTATCTTTGTTCGACGAGACGGAGCGACGGCCGCTCACCGTGTCGGAGCTGACGGCGCAGGTGCGCGCGGCAGTTCAGACGCGCTTCGCCTCCGTGTGGGTCGAGGGCGAGGTCTCAAATTTCAGGGCGCACACTTCGGGCCATTGGTACTTCACTATCAAGGATGAAACGGCGCAGCTTCGCGCCACCTGCTTTCGCAATACCAACCGCGCGATACGCTTTCGTCCGTCGGACGGATTGCAGGTACGCGCGCGCGGCCGCCTCACGGTCTACGAGCCAAGGGGCGAGTATGAGCTGGAGGTGGAGGGGCTCGATCCGGTCGGCGCGGGCGCTCTGCGCGTCGCCTTCGAGCAGCTGCGCGACCGGCTCAGTGCCGAAGGACTCTTCGACGAAGCGACGAAGCGGCCGCTGCCGCTCTTCCCGCGCCGCATAGGCGTCGTCACCTCTCCGAACGGCGCGGCCATACGCGACATCCTGAACGTCATCGCGCGCCGCACGCGCACCGTACACGTGCTGTTCGCGCCCGTGCGCGTACAGGGCGAAGGCGCTGCCGGCGAGATCGCGCGCGCCATAGAGCTTCTGAACCGTTATCACCTGGAGGTCTGTGAGGCGGGCCGCGCAGACGACGGCCTGGATGCGATCATCGTAGGGCGCGGCGGCGGCTCGGCCGAAGACCTGTGGGCCTTTAACGAGGAGCAGGTGGCCCGCGCGATTCGCGCCTCGGCGCTGCCTGTTATCTCCGCCGTGGGCCATGAGACGGATTCGACCATCGCCGATTTTGCGGCGGACGTGCGCGCCGCCACGCCGTCGGCCGCCGCCGAGATGGTAGCCGCCCGCGAAGACGAGCTTGAGGCAACTGTCCTTGACCTGACGGGCGACCTCTTGCGCGCCGTCCGCTTTCGCATCATGGACGCTCGCGCACGCGTGGCCGAGGCGGCGATGTCGCCGGGCTTCGACCAGGTGCGCGACCGGCTGCGAAAGAGCGCGGCAGTGTTGGACGAGACCAGCCACCGGCTCGAAACCCTTATTAACAGGGCATCGCAGCGTGCGCGTCGAAGAACGGAAGCGGTGGCGCGCAGGCTATTGCCCGTGCGACTCGGAGCCCGGGTCTCGCAGGCGCGCGTGCGCTTCGCCGTCCTCAGCGCCGCGCGCGACAGTGCCATCTCCGCCAGAGTCGAAGACGGGCGAGCGCGCCTGGCGGTCGCCGTCGCCGCCCTGGACGCCTTGTCGCCGCTCGCCGTGCTCAAGCGCGGATATGCTTTGGCCCTGGACGAAGGCGGCCGCCTCTTGCGCGACGCCCGTCGGGTCGAGGTCGGAGATACGTTGCGCTTGCGTTTGTCCACGGGCGCTTTGCGTTGCCGTGTGTTGAGACAGGAGGATAATTGATGTCTGCCCCCTCAGGAGATAAGCGAGGCGGCCACAAGCGCAGCCGCATCGTCGTAGACTTTGCAAAGGCGCGGGAGATGGCGCACTTGCCCAGGCGCGGCAGCAGCGGTGCGCGCATCCTTGCGATAGTAGCCGTCGCGCTTGGAGTGATCGTCCTGGGCCTTCTCGTCGGCGGTTATTTCTGGTGGCAAAGCTACAGGACGACGCCAGCCTACACGCTCGCGCTCCTGGTCGATGCGTCGCAGCGCGACGATCAGGCGGCCTTCGATCAACTTGTCGATACCGACAAGATTGTCGAGAACTTTGTGCCGCAGGTGACGGAGAAGGCGCTCGGGCGGTATGCGTCTGCGCTGACCGCGCCCCTGCGCAAGCAGGTCGAGCAGCAGGTTCCAAAACTCGTGCCCTCTGTCAAGCAGAACGTGCGTGATGAGGTCAAGAGACAGGCCAGGGAGATGTCCGAGCGAGCGGGCAGCTGGCCTTTCCCGCTCGTGGCGATCGGGATACCTTACAGTGTCGGAATCAAAGAAGAGGGAGACGCGGCGACCGTTGACGTGAATCTGAAAGACCGCCCCGTGCAGCTGACCATGCAGCGCAACGGCGAGCGATGGAAGATAGTCGCGGTCAAGGACGACACGCTCGCCGCGCGCATCGTTGACGATATAGCCCGGAACCTGCCGGCCATAGGCTCGGAGCTTGAAAGGGAGATACGCAGGAATCTGCCGGGCGGTGTGCCCGACATCCCGCTGCTTGACGGCCAGGGCAACAGCAACGCGGGTGACGGGCAGCGAAGGCGACGACGATAAGCGCGTCGGATGAAGAGAGTTTCGGCACGACTGTTGTTCGCGGGGTTGGCCGAGGCTCTTTTAGAGTTCTCGATAAGGGACGGCGATGAAAAAGACGCAGGCGCAGAGTAAGAATTTCGAGGCCGGGCTACAGGCGCTGGAAAAGATCGTGCGCGAGCTGGAGCGCGGCGACCTGCCGCTCGAAGAAAGCCTCAAGCTGTTTGAAGAAGGCGTCAGGCTGTCGCGCGAGTGCCAGGAGAGATTGAACCAGGCCGAGCGACGCATAGAAGTACTGTTGCACGACGGCGAGGGCCGCCCCGTTTTGAGCGCCTTCGACGAAGACGCAGAGGGGCTGCGAGTTTCCGAGACGGACGAGGCCGAGAGTGATGAGAGCGTCTTCTGAACCCATCACCGCGATAGGCCCGCGCGAGGTGCGCGACTTCTTCAGAGAGTGTCGCGAGCAGACGGACGCGCGCCTGGACGAGTTGGTTCCGGCGGAAACAACCGAGCCGTCAATCGTTCATCAGGCGATGCGATGGAGTCTGTTTGCGGGCGGCAAGCGTCTCAGGCCCGCATTGCTGCTGGCAACGGGCCGCGCCTTCGGCGCAGAAGACGCCTCGCTGCTCAACATTGCGTGCGCGCTTGAGATGATTCACACCTACTCGCTGATTCACGACGACCTGCCGTCGATGGATGACGATTTTCTCAGGCGCGGGCGTCCGACCTGCCACATACGTTTCGACGAAGCGACGGCTATCCTGGCAGGCGACGCGCTTCAGACCCTTGCCTTTCAGACCATCGCCGAGGAAGAGCGTCTGAGCGCCGAAGTGCGCGTCCGCGTCATTGCTGAAATTGCTCGCGCGGCCGGTACGCCCGGCGGTATGATCGCCGGGCAGGCTTACGACCTGGCCGCCGAATCGCGCGAGGTCACGGGCGACGAGCTTGAACGCATTCATCGTCACAAGACGGGCGCGCTCTTCATCGCCGCCGTGCGCTCGGGCGCAACGATCGCGGGGGCGAACGGCGTCGAGATGGAAGCCGTCACGCGATACGGCGCTTCGATCGGTCTGCTCTTTCAGATCACGGATGATCTGTTGGACGTGACGGCGACCGCCGAAGACCTCGGAAAAACGCCGGGCAAGGACGAGCGCGCGCGCAAGGCCACCTACCCGTCGCTCTACGGCATAGAGGCTTCGCGCAAGAGCGCCATAGCCGTTCACGCAGAGGCTTGCGCCGCGCTCCTTAGCATTGAAAGACCCTCGGCTCCGCACCTGCTACTACTACTACTGCGCGCCATCGCCGACCTGATTCTGGAGCGCCGCGCCTGACCGCGAGACGGCAAGAGCCCTGACGCCGCTTCGCTCGCTCATATCTTCATGCCGAAGACGCTTTATAAGATCAGCACCTCGTTGATTATCGCTCTCGGGAGCGTCCACGTCTTATTCACGATACCCGCATACGGCCGTTGGACGCTGAACGCCATGTGGTTCGCGGGCTCGGGGCTGGCGATTGTCTTCGCGGGCTTTCTAAACCTGGCGCTGCTGCGTGCGGGCGGCAGTGACGGGGTGGTGCGCCTGCTCTGCCTCTTCACCAACCTGCTCGTCGCACTACTGTTCACGGCTGCTCTCTCCTTGCTCACGGAGCCGCAAGTCTACCTGGGCCTCGCCTTGTTCATCTTCGAGACCGTCGGTGTGCTGATGCTTGGAAGAGCGGACGGCGCGACCGCCGGCAAAGACGGATGATCCAGCGCCCGGTAAATGCCTCGCCATATTTGAATCTGATTCTGATCGAGATTAGATATTGTTGGACGCCTTGCGCATGGCGCGGATAGGTTCTGGGATAAGTGTGGTGATGCGATGGGTGGCCGTGTGCCCGTCGGCAAATGCCTGGTAGAGATTGAAGTCGGGCAGCTCAAGACAACTAAGCGGCGAATTATGTGTAAAGCCCGTATCGATGCCGATGGCGCTGTGAAAGACGTAGATGCCGTGGCGGCCCAGTCGGCCGCGCAAGGGAAGAAAAGGGGTCGGCGTGTGGCCGAAGACACAGGGCTTGCCCGTGTAGTTTGTATAAAAATCCTTGTCGCGCGCCCACAGAAGAAAGTGCTCGGAGGTCTCGCGCGGATGCCTGCCGTGATCCAGCCCCGCATGGACGTAGATCGCGTACTCGTCTTCGTAAAAGAAAGGCGTCCGGCTGAAAAAATCCAGGTGCTCGGCCGGGATTCGATTCTGAATCTCGCGCCGCGCCGTCTCGAAATCCCCCTCCTTCTCCAACTGTAGGGCGTGGC
>DASQYE010000652.1:0-5802 GCA_035639355.1 Pyrinomonadaceae bacterium | reverse complement strand
GTCTATCCGAGGCGGCGGAGGGCGAAGTGCGCAAGCTAACGGCAAATGCCGAAGCGATCGACGAGCGGCACGCCGCGCTCTGCGATCTTTACGGAGAAGACTTGCCTGCGGACACGAAGAGGCGCGAGGCCGTCCGGCTCGCCCGCGCGCGTCTCTCCCGCGCGGATCAGAACTGGTGGCAGGAACCGCTGCTCGCCCGCTACGATTGGATTGAGAGCGTCGTGGCGCAATGCGTGCGCCCCCTGGGCACACAGAAGAGTGTGACGGCGACCGAGCGTATCGACCGCGTCCTGACGCACAAGATTTTCGGCCCCTTGATTTTGATCGCGGTTATGCTGCTGGTATTTCAGACGATCTTCTCCTGGGCGGCGCTGCCCATGGATTTGATCGACAGGGTGTTTGGCACGCTCGGCGCGCTCCTTCGCGCATCGATGCCTGCGGGCCTTTTGACCGATCTTCTGGTTGACGGCGTCATCGCTGGCGTCGGCGGTGTGCTAGTCTTTCTGCCGCAGATTCTGCTGCTCTTCTTTTTCATCACGATCCTGGAAGACACCGGCTACATGGCGCGCGCGGCGTTTCTGATGGATCGTTTAATGCGCGGGGTGGGCCTGCACGGCAAGGCATTCATGCCTCTGCTGAGCAGTTTCGCGTGCGCCATTCCCGGCATTATGGCGACGCGCACGATTGAGAATCCGAACGATCGCTTCGCCACGATCATGATCGCGCCTTTTATGAGCTGTTCGGCGCGGCTGCCCGTCTATGCGCTGCTGATCGCCGCGTTCTTTTCGACGCAGAGAGTCTTCGGCGTCATCTCGGTCGGCGCGGTGATGATCGTCGCCATGTACTTGCTAGGCATCACTGTGGCGGTCTGCGTCGCCTGGATTTTGAAGCACACGATCTTGAAAGCGCCCGCGCCGCCGCTCGTGCTTGAGATGCCGCCCTACCGCGTGCCCAATTTTTTGACGGTCGCGCAAACAATCTGGGCGCGCGCGTGGCTTTTCCTACGCCGCGCCGGAACCGTCATCCTTGCCATCTCGATCATACTCTGGGCGCTCGTCACATTTCCGCGCTCGCACACGCCCGCGAGCGGGAGCGCGCCCGCAGCATCGCAGACCGCACAGGATACAGGGGCTCAAAGAGAAGACCCGGCGGCTGAAAACCGGGCGGCTTCGGCTTCAAGACAGGAGGGTGACGGCGCGGACGAGACGGGCGAGCAGATACGCAACAGTTTTGCTGGCCGCGCGGGCCGCTTTATCGAACCCGCAATCGCGCCGCTGGGCTTCGACTGGAAGATGGGCATAGGGTTGATCTCTTCGTTCGCCGCGCGCGAGACGCTCGTTTCGACCTTCAGCATAGTCTATAACGTCGGCCCGGATGAGAATGAAGAGTCTCCTTCGCTGATCGATGCCGTGCGCGATGCCCGCAGGCCCGACGGCACGCCGGCCTGGACGCCGCTCGTCGCCGTCTCGATGATGGTCTTCTTCGTTCTGGCCTGCCAGTGTATGTCTACGGTCGCGGTCGTGCGGCGCGAGACCAATTCATGGCGCTGGCCGCTCTTCATGGTGGGTTACATGCTCGCGCTCGCCTATATCGCTTCGCTGATTACGTTCCAGGGCGGGCGGCTGCTGGGTTTTAGTTGAGGCGCAACGCCTATGCTTGACTGGCAAAACATAGTGGTGGGGTTGATACTGCTCGCGGCGTCGGGTTACCTGCTGCGTCGCGGCGTACAGCGCATGCGATCATTCCGCGCCAGGCGGGGCACGAGTCCATGCGAGACTGGCTGCGGCAGTTGCGGCGAGGGGCAGAAAGAATCCACCCGTAAAGAATCAACCACGCCCCGCACAGTCTTTGTCGAGATCGGACGCTCCCGCACGCTTTCACGCCGCGATACCCGCTAGGACGAATTACGACCAATAAGAGCAAAGACCGCTCCTGAAGCCCCTGAATGGGGCGTCATTATGTCGCCCCTGAAAGGGGCTCTTATGTTTGAGGAATATCAGTTGTTTGAGGAGTATCCGTTTCCGCGTCCTCGTAGATGACGCTATGGATTTGCACGGGCTCGTCTATGTTTTTGACTTCGACCGACCAGGGCTCGCTCAAGGGGAATTGACCGCCCAGCTCCTGCGCGGTCGCCGCCGTGACGAGCACCTGTCCGGGCTTGGCCTGGCCTTCTATGCGCGAGGCGATGTTGATCGTGTCGCCGATAGCTGTGTATTCCGAACGCTGCTCCGCGCCTATGACTCCGACTGTGGCTTCGCCCGTGTTGATGCCTATGCCCAGGGTTACGCGAGGCAGATTCTTAGCCGCCAGCTGAGCGTTGACCCCTTTGATGCGGCGCTGCATCCCTATGGCGGCGTTGACGGCGTCGGCCGCATCGGTCACGCCTTCGACGGGCGCTCCGAACAGGGCCATCAACCCGTCACCCAAATACTTATTGAGCGTCCCGTGATGCTCGAAAATCTCAGCGGCCATCTCCGTAAAGAGGATGTTTAAGAGATCGACGATTGTTTCGGGGCGCGCGCGGTGCGAGAGCTTGGCGAAGCCGCGCACGTCGCAGAAGAGCGCCGAGATGCGTTTGTTGGTTCCGCCGAGCTGGAACTTCTGCGGATTTTCGACCAGCTCACGAATGATATGCTCCGGCATGAAGCGCGCGAAGGCGGCGCGCGCCAGCGCCTCTCGCTGTGCTCGTTCGCGTGCGCGGGCCGCTTCGACCGCTATCGCCGCCTGCGCGGCCACGGCCGCCAACAACTGCGTATCAACCTCAGTGAAGGTTTCCAGCAGGTCGCGCCTGTCTATATAAAGCGCGCCGTAAACGCCCTCGCTGCCGACCAGGGGGGCGCAGGCGAGCGAGCGTATGCCCTGCATCACGGCGCTCTGGCTGACGTTTAGATTGATGTCCTTCAAGACATCGTGCGAGGAGAGCATGACGCGTTTCTCTATGGCCGTGCGCACGGCCGTGCGGCTGATTAAGGGCTGCGAGCTGGCGCTGTTGGGCTGTCGAAAGCGCAGGCTGACGGGTCGCGGGTCTTCGCCCTGCTCTATCAACAGCGCCGCGCAACAATCCGCAGGGATCGTGCGCATGACGACGCCCGTGGCGTAATCGAGGATTGATCCGGCGTCGAAGTCGGAGGCGAGCGCGGCGCTCATCTCGCACAACTGGGCCAGCATCTCGGCCTTTCGTCGCAGCTCCTTCAGCTCCTCGTCCTTCGTGCGCTGCGAAGAGGTCGTCATCAACAGCGCCGACACGCCCCTCTCTGCCGGGACCATAGAGGTCGTCATGGAAAGCGGCTCGTCCGTATAGCTCAAGGGCGGCTCGTCCGTCCAGGCGACGTTGAAGATGGTCGCAACGATGCGTATCTGGTCGCCTACCCTGAGCGCGCGGTCGCCTGTCTCCGCGTTGACCTGTGTGCCGTTGAGTATGACGACGTTGCCGTTGCTTATGTTCGAGAGGTCGGCGCGCAGGCGCGAGGTAGAGCGGATGATGGCGTGATGGCGCGAGACGCGCAGATCGTCTATGCGTATGTCGTTGTCGGGAGCGCGACCTATGGTCAGCGAGCGGCCTTCCGGCAATTCCCACTGTCGCTTTGCGCCATCGACTTCTTGAATCGCAAACATATCTTCCAGGTCGGCCAAAGCTCGCGGCCGGTCAAAGCAAGGATAAGGATTCGCCCGCCCTTGCGGCCCACAGATAGAGTCGGCCCGGCGGGCCGCTTACCCTATACTTACCATATGGCCGAGCCCTCCGCTTTTCGGGCGCTCTAAGGTTAAGGGCTTAACTGACATGAGTAATATCTTTGGCTCCGGACTTATCCAGGCGTTCCGCAAAGTAGGCGACGGTTCGCTCAAGCCCCTCCTGTAGAGGCACGGTCGGCCGCCAGCCCAGCAGTCGCTGCGCGCGAGTGATGTCGGGCTGGCGCTGCTTGGGGTCGTCCTGCGGCAGCGGATAGTATTTGATCTCGGCGCGCGAGCCGCAGGCGCGCGCCACCTCCTCCGCCAACTGTCTGATCGTAAACTCGCCGGGGTTGCCCAGGTTCACAGGGTCATGTATGGCTTCGGCGTCCATCAGCTTGACCAGCCCCTCGACCAGATCGTCCACGTAACAGAAAGATCGCGTCTGCTGGCCCGTACCGTAGACGGTCAGCTGCTCGCCCCTGAGCGCCTGTACGATGAAGTTCGAGACGACCCGCCCATCATCTTCCAGCATCCTTGGCCCATAGGTGTTGAAGATGCGCGCGATCCGTATGTCCACTCCGTTCTGGCGGTGATAATCCATCATCAATGTCTCTGCGATGCGCTTGCCTTCGTCGTAACAACTGCGAATCCCTATGGGATTGACGTTGCCCCAATACTCTTCGGTTTGGGGATGGACGAGCGGGTCGCCGTAGACTTCGGAAGTGGACGCCTGGAGAATACGCGCTTTGACGCGCTTGGCGAGGCCGAGCATGTTGATCGTGCCCATGACGCTGGTCTTGACCGTCTTCACGGGATTGTACTGGTAGTGGATCGGCGAAGCTGGGCAGGCCAGGTTATAGATGCGATCGACTTCGAGCAGGATGGGCTCTATAACGTCGTGCCGCAGCAGTTCGAAATTGCGATGGTCGAGTAGCTGAAAGACATTCTCGCGCCTTCCGGTGAAGAAGTTGTCGAGGCAAACAACCTCGTGCCCGTCGCTCAACAAGCGCTCACAAAGGTGCGAGCCTATGAAGCCCGCGCCGCCCGTCACAAGTATTCTCATCTCTGCCTCTGCCCTCGCGTGGGAGTCTGGTACGAAAGCGGTTTCGGACGCATACTCTTACTTTCCCGACATCCCCAGCCGCCGCGACATCAACGCCTCGCGCAGGTGATTGGGATGTTCCAGGTTGAGCACCGTATTGCTCAAGACGATCAGGGATTCCTCATGCTCGCGCTTGAACACGCCTGTCAGGGGTTGATCCTCTGTTTTGACGACGACCCCTTCCCTGACCCACTGCCAAAACTGCGCCTGCGTAGTCCAGAATTGCTTGCGGTCGCGACAGATGACCAGAGCCGTCCGCTTCTTCTTCCCTTTTTTCTTGCTCAATTCACGCGCCCCCTTTACCGTGTAGACATAACCGGATGGCTTTATAATTCAAGTCTAACTTACCATAAGACAATCGATGTCGGCTGCCCATTTATAGGGCCGCGCCGCGACGGGGCTGTCAATCAGACATTTATTTTATCGCAGTAAGGGCTCGTGAAGATAGACGACCCGTGAGGTGCGGTGATGATCGTCAGTCGTTGCCTGCGCCAAAACGTCCGGCATACCGTTTGGCATAGACAAGGCCCCGATTAGTCGGGGCCTTCAGTTCAACTAAAATGGATGATTGGATGGTTATGCTAAGAAAAGCAGCAGAAGGGCTATTTGACAGGGCCTTTTCCGTTCCGGCGAGATTTCAGATTCATTTGCCGACCTCTATGCGGTCGCCAGGGAGCAGGCGCGGGTCTGCAATTTTCCCTGACTTAATCTCTTTCAAAGAATACTTGAAAGTAAACAGATGGCCGGTTGACTCTTCGCGGTAGATTTCAACCTGTACGTCTTTTTGTCGTATCAATCCGCCGGCAGTGAGAATGGCCTGAAGCAGACTGATTCCCGACTGATAGATCTTCTGGCCCGGCGTAATAACCTGCCCCGCTATGTAGTAATACTGCGTTGGCCGTGTGGTGATATTAATTACATCTCCGGCATAGACAAGGGCGTTCACTGCTGAGGACTCGCCCAGATCAACGTTTGAGCTGGAGCCGTTCGGCCGAGTAATCGTCGCGCGCCCGGCGTTTGGATGCAGT
>DASQYE010000651.1:0-4201 GCA_035639355.1 Pyrinomonadaceae bacterium | reverse complement strand
GGGCATACTTGCGCCGTCAGTTCCTGCTCTCGCGCATCGAAGGTGACTGCGCCTGTCCGTGACCGTATAGCGACGACGTTCGGCTGAGGAGAGAGTGAGGTTAGTTGTCAACCTGTTTGAAGCCGCTCTCGTTATTGCCAGAGCACACGGGCGCGTCGCGTTTCGCTGAGAGGGAAAGAGAGTGCTCCCCGCCTTCAATTCCGCGATTCCACTTTCTGCCCGCGCTTCCTTTGACCTTGAAGGACTAAGATAGATGGCTACGAAACTTTATGTCGGTAATCTCTCGTTCCGTACCTCCGGCGACGAGCTGCGCGAGATGTTCTCGCAGGCGGGCACGGTCGAATCAGCATCCGTGATTGAAGACCGCGAGACGGGTCGCTCGCGCGGCTTCGGCTTCGTCGAAATGGCGACGGCCGAAGAAGCGGCGAAGGCCATTGAGATGTTCAACGGCAAGGACCTGGGCGGTCGTAACCTGACCGTCAACGAGGCCAAGCCCAAGACAGATCGCGGCGGCGGTGGTGGTCGCGGCGGCTACGGCGGCGGCGGTGGCGGCGGACGCGACCGTGGCGGCTATGGTGGCGGTGGCGGTGGCGGCGGCGGTCGCAACGACCGCGAGCCGCGCTGGTAAAGCGAAAGGCAAAAGGTAAAAGTAAAAAGGCAAAAGTTTAAGAATGAAGAGCGCGCTTTTCATCCTCACTTTTGCCTTTTACCTTTTTACTTTTGCCTTGCTTTACCCGTTCTTCCTCTCGAACTCTTTCATGAATGAGACGAGCGCCTCGACGCCCTCTCGCGGAAAGGCGTTGTAGACGGACGCGCGTATGCCTCCGACCGAGCGGTGTCCCTTCAAGCCGTCGAGCCCGGCGGCGGTCGCCTCCGCGGCGAACTGTTTCTCAAGCTCTTCGGACGGAAGACGGAAGGTGATGTTCATCAAAGAGCGCGAGTCAGGGTCGGCGTGGCCGCGATAGAAGTCGGTCGCGTCGATGGCGTCATACAGAATCCGCGCCTTCGCTTCATTCTCGCTGAGCATCCCGGCGAGACCGCCCTTCTCTTGCAGCCACTTGCATACCAGCATGATGATATAAATGCCGAACGTGTTCGGTGTATTGTAAAGCGACTTCGACTCGACGTGCGTGCGATAGTCGAGCATCGTGTGGAGTCCTTCGGGTATGCGCGACAGAAGATCATCGCGGATGACGACGAGCGTAACGCCGCTCGGGCCCATGTTCTTCTGCGCCCCTGCATAGATCAAGTCGTAGCGCTCGACCTCAAGCGGGCGAGAGAGGATGTCGGACGAGGCGTCGCAGACGAGCGGCACGTCTCCCACCTCTGGCTCCCGCTTCCATTCGACCCCCTCTATCGTCTCGTTCGAGGTGAAGTGAACGTAGGCGGCCGAGGGGTCTAGCTTCAATTCATCCTGAGCGGGCACGCGCGTGAAATTCCCGTCGGCCATCGTGGCGGCCACATTGACCGCCCCGGTCTTGCGTGCCTCCTTGAGCGCCTTCTTGCCCCAGCTGCCCGTCAATATGTAGTCGGCGCTCCCCTCCGCCGGCAGCAGGTTCATGGGAATCATTGAGAACTGCAAGCTCGCGCCGCCCTGTAAAAAGAGCACGTGGTAGTCGTCGGGCAGGTTGAGCAGTTCGCGCAGGCCGCTCTCGGCGCGCGCTATGATCTCGTCGAAGGTCTTGGAGCGGTGGCTGATCTCCATGATGGACATGCCGACGCCCGGCAGCCCCACCAGGTCGCGCTGCGCTTCTTCGAGCACGGGCAGCGGCAGCACGGCCGGCCCGGCGCTGAAATTGTAGATCCGTTCAGTCATCTTCTAGTCTCCTAAAGGCAGTGACAAGTGACGAGTGACAAGATTAAAAACCATCCTTCCTGCCTGTCACTCGTCACTTGTCACTGTTGTTTTATCTCCATAGCGCGGGCGAAGAACGTTGCCGACCATGCGCGCGATCACGGAGCGCGGCACGAGCCGTTCCGACTCGGTTAGAAAATAGTTGGCCCAGCCCGAGATGACGTGGCTGCGCCCGCGCTCCAGGCCGCGAAGCGCCGCTTCGACCACCTGCTCGGGCGTCTGCGCGATGCGAAGGGGGGGGCGCTCTATGTGAGCCGCCTCGAAGAAATTCGTGTTCGTCACCCCCGGACAGAGCGCCATCACCTTAATGCCGAGCGGGCGATTCTCCTCCCACAAAGCCTCGGAAAAGGAGAGCACGAACGCCTTGGTCGCCGCGTAGGTCGCCATGAAGGGCAGGGGCTGGAAAGCAGCCGTCGAAGCGACGTTGATGACGTAGCCGCGCCCGCGCTCGCGCATGCCTTTCAGGTAGCGATAGGTCAGCTCGACCAGCGCCCTCGTGTTCAGATCAATCATGTTCAGCTCGCGCCCTATGTCCTGGGCCATGAAGTCGCCCATCGAGCCGAAGCCGGCATTGTTGATGAGCGTTTCGACCACGAGCCCGCGCCGCTCCGTCTCTTCGTATAAACGCTTTGGCGCATCGCGCTCTGACAAGTCCATCGCCACGTACTGCGCGTTGATCTGCGCGGCGCGGCCCAGCTCGTTACAAATGGTGGCGAGGCGCTCGCCGTTGCGCGCCACCAGCAGAACATTCTCGCCACGCGCCGAGAGCCTGCGCGCGAAGACCTCGCCGATGCCGCTCGATGCGCCTGTGATGAGACTGGTTTTCATATTTCAGGCACGGGCCGCGGGTCTGGTGGATAATGCGCAACGGAAGCTACGGCCGGGTACGAAGAGCCCGAGCTTTGCGCTTTTGTTTTTCATCGCCGCCTCCGAAGTAAAGCTAGCTTCTGATCTCCAGCAGATTCAGCTCAAGTATATCGGGGTTTTCCGCCCTCAGTTGCTCAATCATCTCGCGCGGCGGCTCGCTCTCAAGATTGATGCGCGCGACGGCTGCTTCCGACCCCTCGAAGATGATGTTCTCCATCTCCTGCACGTTGATCTGCGCCGTCTTGATCGCGTCGAGCACATGCGCGAGCACGCCCGGACGGTCGCGGTGGCGCACGACAAGGGCGTGCGTGGCGGGAGTGCGCTTGGCCAGGTTGACGACGTTCGGCACTTCGCCCGTCTCTTTGAAAGATCGAATGATGCGGACGGTTTCGGCGGCGATGGCCTCCTGCGCCTGGTCAGTGGAAGCGCCTATGTGATGCGTGCCGTATAGATTGGGCTCGCGCGCGATTTCGTCCTCGAACTCGGCCGCCGCCGAAGCCGGCTCGTTGGCGTAAACGTCCAGCCCGGCGCGAATGCCGCGCGTCCTCATCGCGT
Source organism: Pyrinomonadaceae bacterium (assembly GCA_035639355.1). Taxonomy (GTDB): domain Bacteria; phylum Acidobacteriota; class Blastocatellia; order Pyrinomonadales; family Pyrinomonadaceae; genus DASQYE01. The sequence goes on along the minus strand of DASQYE010000651.1, from coordinate 924 downwards.
GAACGAGCGCCGCCTGATCCACCACTTCGCCGCGCGACGTGTTGATGAAGAGCGCGCCCTCCGGCATAGAGTTGAAGACATCCGCGCCCACGAGCGAGCGTGTTTCCGGCTTCAAAGCGAGATGGACGCTCAGTATGTCGGCCGCGCGCGCAACTTCCTGCGGGCTCTCTTTGCGCTCTATCCCTAGGCTTTCGGCGCGCTCCAATGTGAGGCTGCGACTCCAGGCGACGACCGGCATTCCGAAGGCGCGTGCGCGCGGAATCATCTCCCGGCCGATCTGCCCTACGCCGACGAGGCCCAGCGTGCGCCCGTAGAGTCCGCGCGCTTTTGCGAACTCTTTTTTGTTCCAGCGCCCTTGCCGCAGACTGATTACGTTATCGGCGACGCGACGATCTAATGCGAGGATGAGGGCGAAGGCCAGTTCGGCGACGGCTATGGAATTCTTGCCGGGACAATTCGAGACGTAGATGCCGAGGCGGGATGCCGCCGCCACGTCGATCGTGTTATAGCCCGCCCCGGCGCGCACGACCAGCTTAAGCGCACCGGCTTCCAGCGCAGCCGCGCCCACTTTGGTCGAACGCACGACCAGCACGTCCGGCCTCTTTTGCCGAACAGCTTCGACGAGCGCTTCGTCCTTCAAATCCGGCTCGTAGGAAACCTCGCAGCCGATTGTCTCCAGTCCGTCGCGCCCCGACTGCTCGAACTTATCCGCGATCAGCACATGCATAGCTTTAAAATCAGTGATAAGTGACGAGTGACGAGTGACAAGCAGGGAAAGAGGTTTTTAATCTTGTCACTTATCACTTGTCACTCGTCACTGCCCTTCAAATGGTGTGAATCAAGAGGCCGTCCCTGAGCTTGGGCTCGAACCAGGTCGATTTGGGCGGCATGATGCTGCCCGCGTCGGAAACTTTCAGCAGATCG
>DASQYE010000650.1:0-3049 GCA_035639355.1 Pyrinomonadaceae bacterium | reverse complement strand
TTGCAGCGCCGCGTGGCGGAAGTCTCGGTTGACGATGCGCTCGTAGATTATTTGATGCGCATCGTCGCCGCCACACGTGATTCGGAGATGCTGGACTTGGGCGTCAGCCCGCGCGGCACGCTCGCGCTCTTCCGCGCCGCTCAAGCCCTGGCGCTGACGGAGGAGCGCACCTACTGCGTGCCGGACGACATCAAGCGGCTCGTGCTTCCGGTCTTCTCGCATCGCATGGTCGTCAGCTCTCGCTTCTCATCTTCGCTGCGCCGCAGCGAAGAGGCAGAGGCCGTCCTGCGCGAGATCATGAAGACCATCAGCGTCCCCTTATAGTCCCGGCGCGTAAGAGGGCGTAAACACTCGCCTGCCGGCGCAGCCCCGTGCTGCCGGTACTTGAAACAGTGTAGAGAGCGGCGGACAGATTCTTTCGGCTCCGGCATCCTGACGGTTTATGCGGACTAGAAGTTTTCGCGCGTGGCGAAATGCCATCCTCGGCACATTGCTGGTGCTGGCGGGTCTGGGCACGGCGTTTGTCACTATGCTGGCGCGACGCGCCGAAGACCCAGGGTTGGCGAGCGCGGCGGCCATCGCTTCGCTCGTTATCGTTCTGCTGATTTTTATACTCGTCCTGCCGCCGCTGGCCCGGTCGGCGCGCGAGGAGGTCGCCCGCTTTGATTTTCCGCTGGAAGTGACGGCGGGCGGCGCTATCTTTCTGGGCATTCTGGGCATCGTCGCGTTCGCCGCCTGGAATACGGGGAACAATCTTTTATTTCTGATCTTCTCGGTGCTGGCCTCTACGCTCTTCGTCGCGTGGGCTGCGGCGCGCGCTTCACTGCGCGACATAGTCGTCTCGGCGCGCTTTCCCGATCACATCTTCGCAGGCGAGCCCGCGCCGGTCATCGTCACGCTGCACAACAAGAAGCGGTTCCTGCCGTCTTTCTCGATCCTGGTCGAAGCGCGTGGGCCGGTCAATAAGGGAGAGCTGAACAAGAGGGGCAATCCGGCGCGGCTGCGTTACAGCAAGCGTGCGCTCGCTTATTTCATGTACGTCCCGCACAGGGCCGGGGCCGAACAGCGCGTTGAGCAGACCTTCGCCAGGCGCGGACACGTGCTCATCACAGGCTTCGAGCTTTCGACGCGCTTCCCGTTCGCCTTCTTTCGCCGCCGCCGCCGCCTTCGCGCGCGCGACGTAGACATCGTCGTCTATCCCAAGCCTGAGCCCGCCAGCGACGAGCTGCACCTGCTGCCCATGAACGCCGGGCGGCTCGCAAGCGTGCGGCGCGGCGCGGGCCACGACCTGCTCTCCCTGCGCGACTATCAACCGCAGGACGATCTGCGCCACATGGACTGGAAGGCGACGGCGCGCGTGCGCCGCCTGATCGTGCGCGAGTTCACGGCCGAGGACGAGCGCCGTATCACGATTGCGCTCGACACCAGGACAAGCGACGAGGCGGACGATGGGTTTGCGGAGCGCTTTGAGCGAGGGGTGACGCTGGCCGCCTCGCTGGCGGCGCATTTTATAGATGAGAGGGCTGAAGTGCGGCTGGTGCTAGGCGCTGAGGGAGGGCGCTACGGGATTGGCAAGGAGCATCTTTATGATTGCCTGCGCCGGCTGGCGCTGGTGACGCCACGGAGCGAGACGGCCAGGAATGTTGAGACTTCTTCAGGCGTGGCGGCGCGAGATGATTTCGACCCGTCCGCGCCGGCCGTCGCCGACGGCAACTATTGCATACTTCTGACGACGGCCGCGCCCGGTTCCATACCCTCAAACGTATGGCGCACGTCGCACGTCATCTATCTGTGACCCTCACGTTTTTTCGGTCGCGTATAAAGTCGTCAAGGCAGGTGGCGCGTAGCCGGCCCGACAAAACCGTGGAGAGGAGTTTGCCGAGACGGGGATGGGCCGAGTCCTCTACACATACGGGCCAACCGCCTCGCATCAGTACTTGTAGTGCACGGCGGCCATGTGGCGCGGGCGCGAATCGGTCACAGGGAGGCCGGACGGCAGAGCGTCGCTCCCATACGGCGAATCCGCATCGTCCTCATCCGTGAGTATCTTCATGCTCCGCTCTATTTCCAGTATGTCTATGTATTCCGTATAAAGAGCGTGGTCGCTCTCGCTCATCTTCCTGATACGCACGCCGATCAGGCAGCCTGTATCCGCGCGCTGCTTCTCATAGCGTTCGTACTGCCTCGGGGTCGATTCGATCTCGATCGGGCCGGTGACGATGAAACCCAAATCCATGTCGTCTTCGTTGAGCGGCCTGTCGTAGACCGGAACCGCCTCTATTTGAACCGGCGCGTCCGGCAGGTGCAATGTAAAGCGCAGGGTGCAGTCCGGGCCGAGCAGGTAGCGGTACATGAAGGGAAGCGAGGGGACGAGCAGCGCCATGCCTCCGGCCCCAACGTCGCGCGTGTGGCTGACCAGCATCGGAGGGTCGCCCCCGGCCCTGTTCGTCTCAGCTCCTTTCGTCTCAGTTCCGGCCAAAGCAATGCTAAAGGAGAGACTGGCATCATGCCTGGCGAAGCGACGCATGTCTTCGCTCGTCTCCTCAATGTAGCAGGTCTCCATCATCCCAACTCCTTATCCCGCGTTCGGCAAAGCTCGCTTTGAATGAGCGGCGACAGCACTCGGCTTTACCTTAACAAGCCGCGTGCCGTTCGAAGAGTAATCCGTCGATCGGCTCCGATAGCTAAAATCGCTGCGGCTTTATCCCGTATGCGCTCGCGCGAGGCGGCGAGCGCCCGTTGAGGTGCAGGCAATTTGACGGGTCAAGCTGAGAGTATGCGGGTAGTTTGACCGGGTAGGCTCGCGCAAGCGCGCACGGTGCCGCGTCCTTCCCTCGATCAGGATGGGATACGCAAAAGAGAGAGAGCAACGGGAGCGATACGCGACCGGCGGAATCCGATCTCGCTCGCGGCGCGCGGCGTCCGCTTCGACTGGTGGGCACGGCGGCGATTAATGTTGAAAGCGACCGTATAAATAGTATATCTTGATAATTACTCACGCCCCACGGCTTGTCCGATTCTAAATCTCTAAGGGTATAATCGCACGAAT
>DASQYE010000649.1:0-4256 GCA_035639355.1 Pyrinomonadaceae bacterium | reverse complement strand
GTAGACTTATCGTTGGTCGTCTGTGATACTGGTTCTAAATATTTGGAGCTGATTAATAATGATTAATTTTGAGACGGGGCCGGAACAATACAAGCACTGGAAGCTGAGTATTGACGGGGCGGTTGCCACCCTTTCGATGGACGTGCAGGAGGACGTGACGCTCGCGGAAGGGTATAAATTGAAGCTCAACTCGTACGATCTGGGGGTTGATATAGAACTGGCCGACGCCGTCCAGCGTCTGCGCTTCGAGCACCCGGAGGTCGGCGTCGTGGTCGTCACCAGCCTCAAGCCCAGGATATTCTGTGCGGGCGCAAACATCTACATGCTCAGCACGTCCTCGCACGCCTTCAAGGTCAACTTCTGCAAATTCACCAACGAGACGCGCTGTGCAATAGAGGATGCGTCCGCTAACTCAAGCCAGCGATACGTCGCGGCGCTGAACGGCACGGCCTCGGGCGGCGGCTACGAGCTTGCGATCGCCTGCGACGAAATCTATCTGGTGGACGACGGCAACTCGGCCGTCTCGCTGCCCGAAGTGCCCCTGCTGGGAGTGCTGCCCGGCACGGGCGGTCTGACGCGCCTGGTCGATAAGCGCAAGGTGCGGCGCGACCGGGCCGATGTTTTCTCGACCCTGGCCGAAGGGCTCAAGGGTAAGCGCGCCAGCGAGTGGGGGCTGATCGACGATACTTTTCCGACCAGCAAGTTCAAGGAGGGCGTGGACGCTCGCGTGCAAGCGATCCTCGCGTCCGGCGACGCGAAGAAGAAGAAAGCAGGGCCCGGCATCAAGTTCAATCCGCTTCAGGTCGAAGCGACCGCGCTCGGGCGCGAGTACAAGTACGTCAGCCTGAAGGTCAATCGCGAGCAGCGTTACGCGGACTTGACCGTGCGCGGCCCCGGCGCGGGCACACCCGGTAGCCTCGAAGAGATAGAGCAGATGGGCGATGCCTTCTGGCCGCTCCAGGCTTACCGCGAGCTGGATGACGCGCTGCTGCACCTGCGCGTCAACGAGCCTGAGACGGGGCTCGTCTGCCTGCGCACCGAAGGGAATATTGACGATGTCCTGTCGGTGGATAAAACTTTGGTCGCCCACAGAGACCACTGGCTGTTGCGCGAGATCATCTTATACATGGCGCGCGTGCTGCGCCGCCTTGACCTGACGGCGAAAAGCTTCTTCGCGCTCGTCGAGCCGGGGAGCTGTTTTGCCGGAAATCTTCTGGAGCTGGCGCTCAGCGCAGACCGCAGCTACATGCTCAACAACCCGGACGAAATGGTTGAGATCGCCTTGAGCGAACTCAATGCGGGCGCGCTCCCGATGAGCAATGGATTAACGCGCTTGCAATCGCGCTTTTTAGCTCGGCCTGAGAGAGTGGAAGAGATTTTCAGCCTGGACAGAAGCTTCGATGCCGAAGACGCAGAGGAGTTAGGGCTTGTCACTTTCGCGCCGGACGATCTCGACTGGGAAGACGAGATTCGCGTCGCCATAGAGGAGCGCACGTCGCTCTCGCCCGACGCGCTGACGGGGATGGAAGCATCGCTCAGGTTCGCTGGGCCGGAAACGCTCGACACGAAAATTTATGGCCGGTTGACGGCCTGGCAGAACTGGATCTTCCAGCGCCCGAACGCCGTGGGCCCACAAGGCGCGCTGACCAATTACGGAAAACCGACGCAGGCCCAATTCGATTACAGGAGAACATAAGTGAAAGGATGAAGGCTGCAAGGATGAAAAAGCGGCTGCGTTAGCTGAATGATTCAACCAGCGCAGCCACACTTGCAGCCTTCATCCTTGCTTTCGGAGGGTATGATGCAGTTATACGAACGGATTCCTAATAACGTCAATCTCTCGGAAGACAAGAAGCTCCAGCGGGCGTTGGAGAAATGGCTGCCGAATTATCTGGACTGGTGGCACGAGATGGGGCCCGAAGGGTTTCAGAACAAGGATGTCTACCTGCGCACGGCCATCAGTGTCGAGCCCGAAGGGTGGGCCCATTTCGATTACATCAAGATGCCGGACTACCGGTGGGGGATTTTCCTCAAGCCGGCGGACGCGGACGCCCGCGTCGGTTTCGGTGACAACTACGGCGCGCCCGCCTATCAGGAGGTTCCGGGCGAGTTCCGAAACGCCTTGCGCCGCATCATAGTGACGCAGGGCGATACGGAGCCCGCCTCGGTCGAGCAGCAGCGCGAGCTTGGGAAGACCTGCCCTTCTCTTTATGATCTGCGCAATCTCTTCCAGGTGAATGTTGAGGAGGGCCGCCACCTGTGGGCGATGGTCTACCTGCTGCAACGCTATTTCGGGCGCGACGGGCGCGACGAGGCCGACGCCTTGTTAGAGCGCCGCAGCGGCAATCCCGACAAGCCCCGCATCCTGGAAGCCTTCAACCAGCCCTGCGACGACTGGCTCAACTTCTTCTGCTTTACTATGTTCACAGACCGCGACGGCAAGTACCAGCTCGCGGCGCTGGCCGAATCCGGCTTCGAGCCCCTGGCGCGCACCTGCCAGTTCATGCTCACGGAAGAGGCGCACCACCTCTTCGTAGGCGAGACGGGAGTCGGGCGCGTCGTCAAGCGCACCGCCCGGCTGATGCGAGAGAGCAAGGACGCAGACGTGCGCGAGGCGGGAGGCATTCCTCTCGACATCATTCAAAAATACATCAACTTCTGGTTCAGCTACTCGCTAGACCTCTTCGGCGGCGAGATCAGCTCCAACTCCGCGGACTTTTTCGCGGCCGGTCTCAAGGGTCGCTATAAAGAGCGGGAGCAATACGAAGAGCACCGTATCGTCGATGATAGTTTTACGTTGATGGTGGTCGAAGACGGCAGGCTCGTGCCGCGCGAAGTCCCGCTGCGTAATGCGCTCAACGAAGTTCTGCGCGGCGAGTACGTGAAGGATTGCGAGCGCGCCATGAAGCGCTGGAACAAATTTCTCGCCGACGAGGGCCTGGACGCCCAGCTTTACCTGCCGAGCACGCGCTTTCACCGCCACGTCGGAGAGTTTGCCGGTCATCATTTCGACATCTACGGCAACCTGATCTCGGCGGAGGAGTTCGAGCGGCGTAGAGACGAGTGGATGCCGACGATCGCGGATCGCGAGTACGTACGTAGCCTGATGCACCCGGTCACAGAGCCCGGCAAGATCGCCGGCTGGATCGCGCCGCCCGCCGCCGGAATCAAGGGAAAGCCCTTCGAGTTTGAATACGTGCGGCTTTAGCGAGCCGAGAGAGCGCTTCTCTCTCTCGCAGAGCCCCCGTAGCATGTGCATGAGTTGACGGCTGCCCTTAACGGCGGCCGTCCTCTTTTTTATGAGCTGCTTTTAATCACCTGCGGTCAGGCCGTGACTATTGTCAGATGGGCTCGCAGACTGGCGATGAGTTGGGGCAGGTCTTCGCTCGTATAAACAGGCAGGCCGCCGGTCAGGCCGCGAGCGGCGTCGGATAGCTTCTGCCACGAGGCGAAGCTTTCGCGCGTTGCTTTCGCGTCACCGTCTTCGTCGAATAAATAGAGGGCGTCGGCTTTCAGGAGCGCACGGCGGGCCGAGGGCTTGAGCTGTACGGCTTCGGGGCGGGCGACCATCACGGTGAAGTCCAAGGGGATGAATTGCTGGAAGCTATTGCCTTCGACGAAGACGCCGGGAGACTTGACGCGTTCCAGGGCGCGATTGATTCCCTGCTCGACCTGCGTGTCGGTGACGATGGCCCAGTGTACGTTCGAGGCTCCAGCATCCCAGTAGCGCCCAGTGTCCTTGCCCGCCGCGTAGGTCTCCTCGCGTCCAGAACGAATCACGGGCTCATCGCTCAAAAGGTGGCTCACGCAGCAGGCGTGCGGGTCCTTGCCGCAGGAACGATAATGCCCGCGAGTCATCTTGACGGCTTCCCAGCCGGGAAAGGCGCGCAGCAGCTCGCACATCAACGAGGTCTTGCCGACACCCGAAGAGAAGCCGCCAACGGCAACGATAGTACGACTCATAAGATTCAACGCTTCAAGATAAAAGGCGCACGCTCAAAACGGCCTGTCAAGGTGTAGAGCATCAAACCAGCCTCGGCCGCGCGTGGTCGGGCGCACCCGCCCGGTCTCTGTCTGGGCGGCGAGTGTCCGTTTGACAAACAGTATAGAAGCGCTGCTATTAAAGTGTGAAGCGCGCGAGGCGAGGGGAAACCGATGAATGACGATGATGAGATGGAGCGGCCGGAGTTGCTTCGCAGCATCGCAGAGATAATCGAGCGCCACGGCGAAGCAGCCAGCGGCGGCGCGTCGCCCGA
>DASQYE010000648.1:0-2699 GCA_035639355.1 Pyrinomonadaceae bacterium | reverse complement strand
ATCGACCGCCTGCTTACGGACGCGAGACGACAGCCGCGCGAGGCGGCTATCTCGGCCGTTTTATCCGTGGAAGAGTTGTCGGCAACGATGATCTCTATGGCGTTCGGCCCGCCGCCGTAAGCCGAACGGGCAGCATCTACGGAATCAAGAAGCCTTGGGAGGAGTCGCGCCTCGTTATACGCAGGGATAATCACCGAGAAGCGAGTGTGAGAGGACGTAGCCATTGCAGGAATCTACAATCAAATTCGGGGGAAAGGCAAGAACTGGAAAGAGCATGTGAACGTGTATATGGTCGGCCCGCCTTAATCCTCTGCCTGGAAAAGAGCCGGGTCGCTCTCTGCGAGCGCGTCCGACCAAATCTTTACAGCCCGTAGGTCTTCGCGTGCGCCCACGGGTGCGTCCCGTTGTTTGAGGGCGTCGGCGCTTCCGCCGGCTCTCTCGAAGCGACCCTCCTGTAAGTGTCCAGCAGAAGCGGCAGCACAGCCTCGGGCGAAAAAAGTTTCTCGTACCTGAGCCTCGCAGCCCGGCCCATTCGCTCGCGCAGCTTCGCATCCTCGGCAAGCCGAACTATCGCCTCAGCCAAGGCCGCCTCGTCGCCCGGCGGAACCAGTATGCCCACCTCGTCTGTGACAACGTCCGGAATACCTCCGACCGCCGAGGCGATGATCGGCAGCCCGTGCGCCATCGCCTCTACGATGCTGTTCGGAGTGCCTTCGGTAAGCGACGGCAGCGCGAACATATCGAGGCGCTGCATAAAAGAGTTGCGCTGTTCGGGTCTGGTGTAGACGCCCGAGAATTCGGAGCGCGAGGCGACGCCCAGGGCGCGTGCGCGCGCCGAGACCTTTTGCTCCAGAGACCCCGCGCCGGCGATCATCAGCTTGAGCTCGCGACACGTGCGGCTGGCCTCGGCGAAGGCTTCCAATAAGACCATAGGCCCCTTGAGGTGTTCGATTCTTGCGGCGAATCCGACCGTGATGTCGGCCGCCTCAGCCGCGCTCGATCGTCTATGACCGTTTCGCAGATCGTCCGTGATGATCGGAAGCACCGACAGCTTGTTCAAAAACGGCAGGCTTTCCCGGCATTGCTGCGCGAGCAGGGGCGAGAGCGCCGCCACCTCCGCGCAGAGCGGAAGAACTGTGGTGAATTGCTCGTAGTGGGATTCAAAATCCGGCGGGTGGTAGGGCATCCCAAGCTCCTGGTACAGTATGGGTATGCCCGCCTCATGCGCCGCGCTTATCAACACCATCGCGCCGGGGTCGGGTGTGATGACGTGAACCAGGTCGGCCGAGAACTCCTTCAATAGATCACGACACTGCTCGTAATAACGAGAGGCTACGGTCGTCGCTATCTTCAGCGCATTTTTCCGCACGAGGTACTGCGAGGCGGGCAGAGCGCGAAGCAGCCCCCGCGCGATCTTTCTACCGGCCCCAAGAGACGAGCGCACAGAACTGGAAGCGACCGCGTGGACTGTCACGCCCGCCTCGCGCAGCCGTAAGTAGTATTGATCCTGCGGCGAGTACGGGTACAGCAGGAGGACGCGGACGGACTGCCCCGATCTTTGGAGCTGTGTGGCGTAGCTGACCAGTATCTCGTCCGCGCCACTGATTGGCCCTAATAACTGGCCCTTACAAAGAATGATCTTCATCGTTTGATCTCGTCCGGTCGCCGCCCGGTCAAACGAGCGGAAACGACTTTCCGCGACCGCTTGCCCTTTACGCTTTCCCACAGGAAATGAAGAGTAGAAGAACTGGCCGCCACAGAGAGGCACGCCCACGGGTGCAGACGAAGCGCGGCGAGCCCGTTTGCCTGTGCCCGAAGAAATTGACGCTCGCCTAAGGCTCGCGCCGTCTCGAATACCAGATGGGCCGCCATGTTCCTGGAGAACCGCCGCCGCGCCTCCGAACGCTTTCCGCTCAGAGCGTCGGCGGCCGCAGCAGCAGCAACGGCGCGCGGCAGTTTCAGCCACTTTCGTCTAAGCTGGCGCGTAGCACATCTCACCATCTCGCTCGCGTTTGATGTCCCCTGCCCCGAAGCCGGGCTGGACTTACGCCAGACGAGCGCCGGCTGCTCAAGCGCCATCACAGGATAGAGCGCACTGATGCGAATCCACATGTCCCAATCATCTATCCCCGGCACGGATTGATCTAGCAGACCCGTGCGGAAAAGGCATGACCGACGAAACACAGCCGTCCCGCACGGAATGAAGTTCCGGCCCAGCAGCTCCCAGAAAACGTCTCCCTGCGGGCAATGCGACGGATAAAAATCGCCCGTCTGCACTCCCTTTGCGTCCGCCATAAGCGCCTGCGCGTAGATCAAACCGGCCTCGGGCGCGCGGGCCAGCGCCTCCACTTGCAGATCGAGCACGCCTGCGAGCCGCACGTCGTCGTCGTCCAGGAAAGTCAGAAAATCGCCCTTGCTGTTGAGGATGCCGACGTTGCGTGCCCCCGCCACTTTACGATTACGCTCGACGCGCACATAGCGAATGCCCTTGAGGTGACGGCAGACCTCGGCCGTCTCGTCCCGCGAGGCGTCGTCAACGACCACGACCTCCACATCGCTGCCCGCCGCCTGCGCACTCTCTACGGCGCGCGGAAGTAAATTCGGGCGGCTGTGGCTCGTGATGATGACGCTAACGCTCGGCATAAAATCTCAGCGGCCGGTCTCGCGGAGCATTAAGGCCAGTTTCCTGTAACCGCCGG
>DASQYE010000647.1:0-5052 GCA_035639355.1 Pyrinomonadaceae bacterium | reverse complement strand
CATCCTCAGAAACGGCGTTCCCCTCGGCTACGCCGAAGGCATCTCGCTGTTCGAGCGGGTGGAGATCGGCTTCAACATCTATTACACCTTCCGCGACGGAGAATCAGCCTGGCTCTACGCGCAGGTACTGCGCCTCTATCGCCAGCTGCTCGGCGTCACGGCATTTTCCGTAGACCCGTACCAGATCGGCTTCGAGAACGAAGAAGGGATAGAGTCGGGCGCGTTCTGGTTCTACCGCAAGCTGGGCTTTCGTCCCGTGCGAGAAGACGTGATGAAGCTCGTACGGGAAGAGGAGCGAAAGGCTGCGACGCATCGCGGATACCGCACGCCGCCGGAAATCTTGCGAGAGCTTGCGGTGGGCCACATGCTTTTCGAGCTGCCGCCCTCGCCCCGCAGCCATTGGGATCGCTTCCAAGTGCGTAACCTGGGCCTCGCAGTGCAGCGGCGCATGGCGAGCCGCTTCGGCGGCGATTCCGCCAAGGTGAGAAGCGCTTCGTCAAACCGTGTCGCACGCGCGCTCCGGGTGCGCCTTGAGGAGTGGAAAGCGCACGAGCAGCGCGCCTTCGAGAATCTGTCGCTCGTGCTGGCGCTCATTCCAGACCTTGCGCGCTGGAGCGAAGAGGAAAAGCGGGCGGTCGCGCGTATCGCGCGGGCCAAGGCGGGCACGGACGAGTCGCGATACCTGCGACTGATGCAAGGGCACGGAAGGCTGCGCCGCGAAATAATCCGCCTCGGCTCGGTGTAAGCGTCCGCGCCGCCTAGAGCTTGTTCGGAATACTTCCTTTAAGACGCGTTCAGCGGCCTCTTCTGCGCCCGCCCCGCGCCTTGAGCATCGCCTCGCGCTTTGCTTTGAACTCTGTGCCGGGCTTCCACTGCGGCCAGGTGTCGCCCTGCGCCAATAGGTAGCCGACCTCGAAGAGCAGTTGCGTGTCCTCGACCGCGCCCGACAAATCCCAGTCCGGCTTAATCTCGTCCGAGACCTTGTGATAATCGCGCTAGACGTATTCCTCTCGCTTCTGCCGACCGTAGTCGGCGGGCCTGTCCCTGTAGTCCGTGCCCGGAAAAAGAAAGGTGAGCGCAGGCACGCCCTGTCGCGCCAGCTCGAAGTGGTCGGAGCGATAGAAGTAGCCCTTCTCGGGCTCAGGATCGGGCTTGACGGTGCGCCCCTGCGCGGCGGCTCTGGCGGCCAGCAGCTCGTCCAGCGTCGAAGTGCCGTAGCCGACATGGACGATGGCGCGCGTGCGTCCCCACTGGTTCATGATGTCCATGTTGATGTCGGCCAGGGTTCGCTCCAGCGGGTAGAGCGGGTTCGTAGCGTAGTAGAGCGCGCCTAGCAGTCCCTTCTCCTCGGCCGTCGGCGCGAGAAAAAGGATGGTGCGCTTTGGCGGGCGCTTCAGCCGCATGTAGGCTTCGGCGATCTCAAGCATCCACGCCACGCCCGAAGAGTTATCGATCGCGCCGTTGTAAATCTGATCGCCCTTCAAGGTTTCATCGCGCCCCAGATGATCCCAGTGCGCAGAGTAGATCAGGTATTCATCTCTGAGCCGTGGATCGGAGCCCTCGATCTTCGCTATGACGTTGGCGGAATCGACCTCGCGCAGCCTGTTCCTGACGGTGAAACTGGCTTGCGCGCCGAGCGACACGGGCTTGAAATCTTTGCTCGTCGCCGCCCGCTTCAAAGCATCGAAATCATGGCCGGTGGCCGAGAGCAGTTCCTTTGCTCTGTCCAGGTGAATCCAGGACTCTACGCCGGCGCGGCCCATATTGCGGTCGGACGTGCGTATATCGAAGTTCTCGCGTCCGGCATTGGCGGCGACGACCTGCCAGCCGTAACCCGCAGGGCCCGTCTCGTGGATGATGACGGCGGCGGCCGCTCCCTTCTCGGCGGCGATCTCGTACTTGTACGTCCAGCGACCGTAGTAGGTCATGGCCGGCCCCTTGAACATTTTCCCGTCGAGCTTCTCTGGATCGCGCGCGTCTGCGATTGGCGGGTCGTTAATCAACATCAGGATGGTTTTGCCGCGCACGTCCACGCCCTTGTAGTCGTCCCAGCCGTACTCCGGCGCGACGATGCCGTAGCCGACAAAGACTACGTCGGAGTTTTCCACCTTGACCTCCGGCACGAACCTGCGCGAGAGGGCGACGTAGTCATCCTTGTGCTTGAGTTCGAAAGAGCGGCCCCCGGCTTTGAAAGAGGCGCTCGCTTCGGGCGTGAGACCGGCGAGCGGGACTTTCTGAACATAAGTACCGTCCGGGTTGCCGGGCTTGAGCCCGAGCCGCTTGAACTCGCCGCCGATGTAACCGACGGTCAGCTCTTCGCCGCGCGTGCCCGGAGCGCGCCCCTCGTACTCGTCCGCAGAGAGGACTTTGATGTGACGCAGCAGGTCGCCCGCCGTGATGCTCTCGGATGCCGTCTTCACCTCGGCGGGCAGCCGCGCCGTCCGGCCCGATTTTTGTCGCACCTGGGCCAACCCGACTAGCGTCAGGACAGCCAGAGCCGAGAACAATCCGAGATACGTCATAATCTTTTTCATCTCTCCCTCCTGACCTGAACGGCAAAGCGGCCGCGCCCCAAACCGCAGACCCAGGGAACAAGTCCGTGACAGAGAAATTCTTATTCAAGCGCGAATCGGGATGAAGCGAGACGATTGTACACCGAGTCTCGAATAAAGGTGAAAGAAGGGGCGGAAGCAGGTAATAGCTCGTGCGCGCAGGCCGCGCCTACACGGAATCGAAGCACGGCCCGGCCTTGCCTCCCGCCTTCCCTCGTCTTCAAGGAAACATCAACCCGTGCGCTTCAGCTTTCCGGTGTGCTTGGCCCACGTCTCGACGCGGCCGAAGACCCACAGCCCCAGCGGGATCATGACGACGCCCATCAGCACCAGCACGGCCAGCTCCGGCACGACCGACGAGAGCGGCGCGCCCACCAACCGCTGCTCGGTGGAAGCCGCGTTCCCGATGCCGGTCAGCTTACGACAGGCCGAGAGCGTGTAGGTCGCGGGCGAAATATATGAGAGAGGTTGCAGCCACCGGGGCAGCACCTCTACCGGATAATAGACGCCCGAGACGAGCAGCAGCAGTCCCTGAAAGATGTTGGTCGCCTCGGCTCCGCGCTCCGGGCTCATCAGCGGCAGCACGGCGGCCATCAATCCCAATCCGACGAAGGCCAGCGTGCTCACCAGTAGCACGACCACGACTCCCTTGAGATTCGCCCCGGCGAGCGTCAGCCTGGTGAAGAGCAGCAGACCGACGAGGACGACGACCGTGTGCATTAGGCTGTAGATCATCGCGGCGAGGCTCACTCCGCAAAGATGCACGAGCCGCGAGATGGGTGCCATGAAGGTATATTCCAGGGTTCCCTCCCAGCGTTCGAGCGCGATTGAGAGCGCTATCTCCTGGTACAGCTTCGAGAGGAAGTTCCAGAGCAGCGAGCCGACCACCAGCGTCAGCGTCAGTTGATAATCCCCTGCGGCGACGCCTATGAGCGCCACGGTCGCCGAGGTGGTAAGCGCGTAGAAGCTGAAGACGATCTCCCAGGAGAAGTAGCGCCGGGACAAATGGAACCCCCGAAAGACGAAGGCCCACGTCTGCCGCACCGTTCTTTCCAGCGTTTGTTCCGTCATACTTTCTCCAACTCTTGCGTCTCTTGCGCATCTTCGTCCAGCAGCTCTTCGCCCGTGAGCTTTATAAAGGCGTCGTCCAGGTTATCCGCGCCCGCCAGTCGTTTGAGCGACGAGGCGGTGCCCTCGGCCACCAGCCGCCCGTGCGCCAGAAAACCTATGCGCGCGCAGAGCCTTTCCGCCTCGGCCATGTCGTGCGTCGTCAGCAGAATCGTCGTGCCCTCGTCGCGCCTCAACTGTTCCAGGAAGGTCTGTACATCGCGGCGGCTTTTGGGATCGAGCCCGGTCGTCGGCTCGTCCAGCAGGAGCAGCGGCGGATTGAGCATCAGCGCCCGCGCGACGGCGATCTTCTGCTGCATCCCACGGCTCATCTCTTCGAGCGGCACGGAGAGCTTTCGCTCCTCCATGCCGAGCTGTTCGAGGATCGCCATCACACGCTGCTCGGCCGAGCGCGTCGGCAGACCGTATAAGAGCGCCGTGTAGAGCAGGTTTTCGCGCGCCGACAGCCTCTTGAAAAAGGCCGCGTCCACGCTCACGCGGCCGATCTTGCGCCGTATGCTCGCCTGCTCTTCGGGGAGCGCGTGGCCCATGAGGCGCACTTCGCCCCCGTCCGCGATCAGGAGCGTCGAGAGAATGCGAATCAGAGTCGATTTGCCGGAGCCGTTGGGCCCAAGCAGGCCGTAGGTCTCGCCTTGGGCCACCTCGAACGAAACATCGTCGAGCGCCCATTCCTGCGAGACCCTGGACTTCAACAGACCCGCGCGCTTGCGAAACACCTTTCGCAGGTGGCGAGCCTCTATAGCCGTTTGTGTCATGCTAAAACCCCGGAAAGCATCCGCCGGGATGCCTCGAAAACAAGAGACGAATGAACAGGATTTATCGTGCGATGGAGGGGACTAAGTAAGTTTTATGAAGAGTCGAATGCTTTGGGAGCACAAGTGCGGGCCGTACCCGACCTCCGTTGAATGGAAGCCGAGCATCGCGCGAGAACTCTTCTCGCCCACCTAGTTGTCTAGCGGAGCTTGATCATCTATGGATACCACCCTTATGACGAGTAGCCTACATCGCCTTCCGGCTTTTGGCAAGAATTTAGTCCGACAAACAGCCCGCCGGGCGCTTCCCTCAACTTTCCTGAGGGCGCGAGCCGTCCTTGATTTTGGCGCGGGAACTGTTGCAACCTCTCAATATGACGAAGACAGGTACGCACCCGCCCCTGGATTTACGCGCGATGGCGCGCCGGGCCATGATGGAAAACGGCTTTGCGCCCGAGATGCCGCCCGATGCGGCGCTTGAGCTGGAAGCTCTTGACCGCAGAGAGAAGCCCGAGACGAGCGACGCGTCCATCCGAGACCTGCGCGGCCTGCTCTGGTCTTCTATAGACAACAGCGAGTCGCGCGATCTGGATCAGTTGGAGTACGCGGAGCAATTGTCA
>DASQYE010000646.1:0-4878 GCA_035639355.1 Pyrinomonadaceae bacterium | reverse complement strand
GCGCTCAGGAGTCTCTTTAACGCCCGCGTCTGTGTCGCGCTCTACGGGCCCGGTCTGCACAGGGCCATTGGCCCGCCCCGATGCCTCTTTCCCCGTTTCATCGGTCGCGCCCGACTCGGCCTTACCCTCTGGATTCATCCTAAAGTGTCCCTACAGGTCGTACTCTTTGATCTTGGTTAAGAGCGTTTTATAGCTGACGCCCAAAGCTTCGGCGGCGCGCGTCTTATTGCCCTGGTGGGCTTCAAGCGCGGCGCGAATCTTGCGGCTCTCCGTAAATCTGAGGGCGCGCTCGGCCACCTCCGAGAGCGTGCCGGACATGTCGAGCTGGGCCAACGCTTCCGGCTCTACGACCGCGCGTGGCGCGAGGCCCAGATCGTGCGGCTCAAGCGTGGCCGTATCGGCCAGGATACAGGCGCGCTCGATGGCATTCTCAAGCTCGCGCACGTTGCCGGGCCAGGTATGCGCTTTGAGCACCGGGAGGCTCGCCTCGCTCAAGGTGGCCGCGCGCCCGCGCAGCTCCTTGCCGAGCTGTGCGGCGAAGTGATGCGCCAGCAGCAGTACATCATCGCCGCGCTCGCGCAAAGGCGGAATCTCTATCGGAAAGACTGCGAGGCGAAAGAAGAGGTCGCGGCGGAATTCTCCGTTTTCGACCGCCGCGTGCAGGTCGCGATTCGTGGCGGCGACGACGCGCACATCCACGGGTACGGGCGCGCGCCCGCCGATGCGATCGACCATCTTCTCCTCTATGGCGCGCAAGAGCTTGCTCTGCACGCCGAGGGGCAGCTCTCCGACCTCGTCCAGAAAGACCGTGCCGCCCGAAGCCAGTTCGAATTTCCCCTGACGGCGGTCGCTCGCGCCCGTAAACGCGCCGCGCTCGTGGCCGAAAAGCTCGTTCTCGATCAGGGTTTCGGGGATCGCCGCGCAGTTAATGGCGACGAAAGCCCCACTTCGACGCGGGGAGAGATGATGCACGGCGCGCGCGAAAAGCTCTTTGCCCGTGCCGGATTCGCCCAGGAGCAGTACGGTCGCCTCCGTCTGGGCCACGCGCTGCGTCTCGGAGACAGTGCGCTTGATCGCTTCGGATTCGCCCAGGATGCGCGGAAAGCCGTAGCGCCGCGACCACTCCTCCCTGAGCAGTATGTTCTCCGTGCGCAAACGCGCCTGTTCGAGCGCACGCTCGACCAGCAAGAGCAGGTGGTTCGAGTCAACCGGCTTTTGCAGAAAGTCGTGCGCGCCGTCCTTCATGGCCTGCACGGCCTCGTCAATCGAGCCGTAAGCGGTCATCACGATGACCGGGATTTCCGGGTCGGCCGTGCGCGCTGCACGCAGCACGTCCAGGCCCGAGCCGTGCGGCATACGCAAGTCCGTCAGCACGAGCCGATGCGGCACGCGCGTGATCGCCTCAGCGCCCGCGCGCGCGTCCTCGGCCTCCGTGACGCTGTAGCCCGCCTGCTCAAGCGTCAGGCGCAGCACGCGCCGCAAACTATCCTTGTCCTCGACGAGCAGTATGTCAGGCATGTTGAAACCGGCCAAAGGGTGGTGTCGGAGTCGCGCTCAATAAGATCGAAGATTAGAAGACCGGATTAACAGTCCAAAGGGTTCCACAGACTCCTGAAGCCGCCGCCGCTCATCATTCATCCTGATACGTGAAGGTGTCAAGCGCGAGTGTCCGCCAGCGCAAGAGAAGGCGGGCGTTTCCACCGGTTCGACCCGTAGGAAAGCGCCCGCCTTGAAAAGCGATCGAAGTGTTGGAAACTTATTTCTCGACGACGCCCTTAACGTCGAAGCTGGGGACGGCGCTTAGCGCCTGATTGACCACGGCCGAGTTGTACTGGAAGCGCGACGAGCCGCCGCCGTCGGTGATGAAAGTGGGTGTCAGGAATTTGCCCGAGGCGTCGTATTTGGCGACGACCATGCCGCCGGTGATGACGCCGCTGCCGGCCCCGCTGCGAATCACAGTCCCGCCGCCCATCACGAATATCATCCCCGTGAAGCTGGTGTTGCCGTTCATGTTCAGGGTTCCCGTGACCACCAGTATGCCGGAGCCCTGGTTGCCGGAGCCTAGCGTCGCATTGCCCTCGATGAAAGTAAGGCCGCTGACGTTGGCGGGGGCGGGCTGTGTGGCCGTGGTGAAGTAGCGGTCGTTCGGACGATCGACGCCGTCCGGGTCGGGCCTGGCCCTGAGCCTCATCTCCTGTACGAAGGCGGCTGCCGTCTCGGCCGAAGTGAGCCAATCGGGCGTCGGTAGTGTTCCGCTCGTTCCGTCTCCGAGCGTGCCGACATCGTCGCCGATGATCGTGTTCGGTCTATTGATACCGAGCCTCGCATCGTCCTCGGCCGTCGGCGTCACGCCGAAGACGGGCCGGTCACCGGCCTTGGCCGGATCGTAGCCGGGATCGCCGGGGCTCGCGGCATCATTGCCGGAATAACGCACGCTGTTGCTGTTGCCTGTATCAAGTGTGAGCTGCGTGGTGGCAGCAGCGTCGTCCGACCCGATGAGGGTAACTGTTGCGGGCGCAGCGAAACCCCAGAGACCGGATTGAAGGACTATCGTATCGAGAACCTTTTTCGCGCCGTTGGGCCCGTAGCCGGTCACTATAAGGCGCAGCCTTTTCGGAAGCGCGGGAGGCGCGACCGCGTCGGGATCGCTGACGGCGATGCTGTACGCGCCGCGCGTGCCCACGCGCATGATCGGCGTCGTTCCAATCCAGCTGCACCTGGTCTCGTCGTTACAGGGAAGCTGAAGCCATGTGCCGAGGTTCGTCCCGGCGGCGTTGCGAAACGACGCCTTGGTTGTGCCGTCGAGCATGGCGGGCGTCCCGGCGGGCGGCGGCTCGTTGAAGCGCAGAACGTTGAGCGCGCGTTGCAGACCGGCTTCGGCTGCGTAGTAGGCATGCATCTCTGCGGTCGGGCCGACGCCGTTCGTGCCCGACATAGACGTGGTAAGTATGAGCGCTCCGCCCGCCGTCAGGAGTAGGGTGGAGATGAGCAGCGATGTGATTAGCGCCGCGCCGCGTTCATTGCGGCTCGTCGGCCGCGCGGGACGTTTGAGCTGGGGCTTGGTCTGCATTGATAAATCCTTTCTCTGCCTCTGCGCCGACCGTGTGCGCGCGCGGGCGCTCAGTAGCGGTCAAGCACGTCGGGAGCGTTTCTGAGCGCCACGTCGGACATCAGTTTGACCTGCTGCGGCGGCTGTCCGGCCGGAGCCCCCACCTCGACCGTAACGTCGATCGTAATTCTTTCGGCCAGAGCGGGCGCGACGGGCAAGCTCGTCGCATCCTGGTAGACTAGCTTGAAGGCGCTGATGTTGTTGGCGAGCACGGTCGTCTGGCCGGTCGCCGCGTCAAAGCGAACGATGGAGGCGACGGGGGCCGCCTGGTAAATGTAGGTCACGTCCTCGTCCTGGTCGCTGATGGTCAGGTTGGTGTTGTTGACGTTGGCGCGGATGCGTATCTTGGAGGCGGTCGCGTCCGACGTGACGATGCCGTTATCAGAGAGGCCGAAGCCGGAGTTTGCTATCTCGCGCGACATGATATTGACGGCGCGCTGCGCGTCCGAGAGCGCATCCGATCTCTTGTTCTCGCGCGCGCGAGTTCCGACCGACGAAGTGAGGAGACTACTCGCCGCCGTCATCATCATCAGCGTCAGCGTCATCGCGATCACAAGCTCGAACAGCGAAAAGCCCGCTTCCCCTCTCGCGCTCGTCTCCATAACAGTGTCTTTCATCATTATCTCCAGTGAAGAAATCGTTCGGCCGCCCTTATCAGGGCTGGTCCGATCTGGCGCGCTGCGTGACGATTGTGACCGGCTCGCCCGACCACACAGTGCCGGCCTTCTGCGGCGCGACGGTCAGCGTGATGGTTTTGAGCGTAGGGGTCGTATTCACTATCTTGGTTGTCAGGGTGAAGGGGCGATTGTTGCGCTTGACGGTCAGCGGGGCGGGAGTCGCCGTCGTCTCTTGAAGCAGCGTGTCTGTGACGGTGACGGTGTAGCGAGCATTGCGAAGAGTCTCCAAAGCCTGCTGGGCGATGGCGAGCGCTATCGCGCGGTCGCTGCCGCCGGCGTTGTTGCGCACCGCGTAAGCGAATAGCGAGGCCGAGCCGAGCGAGACGATCATCATAATGACTAGCCCGATGGTGGTCTCGATCAGGGTGAAGCCGTGCTCGCCGCGTCGTGAGTCCGGCCCTTTCTTCCGTTTTGCTTTCATCGCGTGACCTCTTCCTGTTCCGCACATCTCCTGTAAAATCCGTTGCCTCCAGCTAATTCAGTAGCCCGTGATTCGCATGTTTTCGTTGCGTATACGAGTGCTCGCATTGACGTTTGTGTCCACCGTGACTGGATTGGGCTGCGCAATGCTCGTATTGCCCTCAGCGATAGCGGCGTCGCCCGAAGTGGACATTTTAATCGCAGTGCTGCGCACGGGTTCATACGTGCTTGTGGTTTGCAGGCTGAAGGCCGGGGGCGTGACGTAGGTGGCCGTGACGGACGCGGCGGCGGCATTCACCGTGCGCCCGCGCCAGTTGAAAGCGATGTTGATCGGCAGAGGCGTCGTGCCGGTGTTGAAGACAACGCCTTGATCCGAGTGAATGGTGATGGTGCGCGGTGCGTCCACGATGCCATCGCCGTCGAAGTCCATGACGACCGTGTAAGTGCGCGGGCCCGTGATGCTCACATACGCCATCTGCGGCTGCGGAAGCGGCCCCGGCGGGCCCGCATGACGACGCATGGAGTCGAGCCGCGCTTTCTCCACATAGCTCATGAACTCGCGCGAGGCGTTCTCCATACGCATGAACTGCTGCGCGCCGCTGATGCGCGTGAGCGCGTACCCGGTGATGATCGTCACCATCGCCAGCATGATGAGCATCTCAAGAATGGAGA
>DASQYE010000645.1:0-15812 GCA_035639355.1 Pyrinomonadaceae bacterium | reverse complement strand
AGCGCCGGCCGCCAGCCTGACGCTCGGCGGCGTTCCGGCCGTGAGCATCTATGTTTTAGACGGGGCGACGACCGCAGCCCTGCGTTAACTGATGAACGGTTGCGCTCGTCCTTTGATTGAGGGGCGGTCTTGCGCCTGCGCTTTCCCTGAAAATTGTGGCGGACAAGGAAGTGCCACATACTGGCTGGCTGGCGACGGGCTTTAGGGGCTACAGTCAAGGAATTGACTAGTCTGCCATTCAGGGCGGGAGGGCTCAGTGACCCCGGCCGCTCTTGCCTTTGGCCCTGACCGGAAGGAATCTGCGGCACGGCTCTTGCCATTTTCGATGCGTTAGCTTGTAATGTCCTTTTGATGAGCGATCAATTACCTGTGGCCGGACAAAAAGCGCAGCAATTACACTGCAACAGGAGCTTTTTTATCGAAGGGTGTTGTAAAATCAAGCCGAAGATTATGAAGAGCGTTTTCCCCGAACAAAACGCCCGAAGGGCCGCCTGCCTCCTTTTTTCTCTCCTCCTGGCGCTCTTTCCACTGACAAGCCTGACCGTCCACGCTCAAGCCCCTGGCGGCGCGGTCGAGCCGCCACAGCAGCAGCAGCAGACGGCGGACGACGGCGAGCACCTTTCCGGTTTTCGCCTTGAGCGGACGCCGGTCGCGGGCGGCGCGGAACTCTTGACCATCTTCGCCAACCTGGACGGCTTGGGCGCGGGCGAGAGCCGGGCCCCGGAAGTGCCTATGGTCAGCGTCCTGCGCGATACTATGGGCGACGATAGTCCTGAAAACGATCGCCTACGCTATCTATGGATGTTGACCTACACGAAGCCGTCTTTCACGCAGCGCATCGCCGCCGCCGTTCCCTTCTTCTACAGCCGCGCCGGTAATAAGAGGCGGGCCGTGGGCCAGGGAGTCCCTCCCGCCATCATAGACCTCGCCGCCACCGGGCGAGAGGTGTGGAATAAGGTCTTCTGGAGCGCGCTGCAAAATCTTCTGCTCGACGCCTACGGTTTTCCCTTGAAGGCTACGACGCGCGCCTATAATCGGAACGTGGGCGATCACCGTAAAGTGCATATCGTGCGCGCGCTGGCCGTCCTCTCTCTCTACGAGGCCGCGCGCGGAGGCACGCCGCTCTTCACGCGCTCCGAGATGCACGACATACAGGCGCGACTGATGCTGACGGAGAAGACGCTCGGCGGGATTGTCGAGGACGTTCAGCTACAGCGCGTTTATCAGAAAGAGACGACGCTCACGCGCGACGTGCGCGGCCATAACTGGGAGATGCTGCGCCAGCGCGCCGAGGCCGAGTCGCTCTACTTCGAGCCACTTGAGATGCCGGACGGCAGCGCCACGCACGCCATCCTCTGGGCGGCGCGCCCCGACCTGGTCGCGCGTCGCGGGAGCGCCTTCGAGAAACGTTTTCTCAACATAGAGAATCCCTGGCGCGATGATCGCCTGCTCAACTGGCAGGGCTACACGGAGACGCGCTACTTCGACGCCGAGAATCGACCGGTCGAGCCCGACACGGACGGCGCCAAGCCTGTGCAGATGATCCCGCTCGCGCTCTACGGTCTGGATCATCCTAAGATTCCGATCCTTCTGGTAGACTTTCGCGCCCCTTTGAATCCTAAGCGGCGAGAAATGTCGCGCCGCGTGCTTGAGGACGTGACGCGCACAGTGCTCTCGCTCTCGCGCTTCGGCGACCTGCCCTATTTTTTGTCGCGCTCGGTCTACGACTTTGTGACGGGCCGTCGCGGGATGGATATCAACCAGCCCTCGCGCCTGCGCGCTTACTCGCAGCTGAAGCTCCTGCTCTCGCTGAGCGCTTCGCTCGACCCGCAGCTCCGCGACCAGATAGCAGCCCGGCTGGAACGAGTCTCCATGAACCCGCTTGAGAACGACCTGCGGGCGGAAGCGCAGGTGGCGCGCGATCAGTATGCGTCCCTGCTGGAGTACGCCGGGCGACCCGAGGGGTTGCCGGCGCGTCTGGAGCGGGATCGTCGCGCCGAGATGATGCCCCTGAAACACGGGCGCAAGGGGCAAGCGCTGCTTCGTCTGGCCAACGTCCTGAGCTTCGGGCTCTACACGCACAGGGAGCAGGCCACGCCGGAGCTTTCGGCCCGCATGGAGCTAAGGCGTCGTCTCGCCTATCATGAGCGATACCTGCGCGAGGTGGCGCGCAGCCCGCGCGTCGAAGTCGATTGGAATATAGAGGAGGTTCGCCGCTCGCTGCGCTTCATAGAGGAGAACAGCGCGGCTGCGAGCGGGCGCATGGCGAGCGTCGTCGCTTCTATCTTCGCGCGCACGGAGGACGAAACGGCGCGCGAGATATGTCTGAGCGGCCTCTATCGCATCGATAACGAGACGGCCAAGAAGGAGCTTTTGAGCATCTACAACAACCAGCAGCTCACGGCCCGCTGGCGCATCGCGAGCGCAGAGTATCTGCGCATGGCCGTCCGCGAGAACCAATCGATCGCGCCCGCCGACGCCAAAACCATTTTGAGTGTGGTCGGACAGTAATGGCTATTTTTACCAGTCTCGTGCGGCGTCCCTTTCTAAAGCTCTACATCATCTTTTCGGCCGCGCTTCTCCTGCACCTTTACGCCCCGGCCCTCGTGCATGCGCAGGGCGCGCGCCGCGTCGTCGTCATAAAGGTTGACGGGCTGCCCAATGATATGGTCGATCGCTTCGTGCGCGAGCGCAATCCGCGCACGGGCAAGAGCCAGCTTCCGTGGATCAACCGTATCTTCTATGAGGAGGGCACGCGGCTCGCGAACTTCTACGTGCGCGGCATGAGCTTGTCGGGCCCGTCCTGGTCGCTTCTGGACACGGGCCAGCACTTGCAGATCAAGGGCAACGTCGAATACGACCGCTATACGCTGCATTCCTACGACTACCTGAATTTCATCCCGTTCTATGTCGCGAACATCGCCGCGCGGCGCATAGACATGCCGGGCGTCGAAGTCCTGGACGAGCTGGGCGTACCGCTCCTCGTAGACGCTTACCCGTACGACGAGCGCTACAACAGCTTTCAGCTTTACCAGCGCGGCAATCGTTGGACGACCATTAGCCGCTCGCTGTCGAACCGCTTTAAACGGAGCCCGCGCGAGCTGCTGGACGAATGGGCGATGGGGCTTGAGACGCGCAACATCCTCTTCGACCAGTTCGAGCGCGAGCTGATACAGAAATTGAGCGACCCGCGTGTACGCTATCTGGACTATTACACGACCGAGTTCGATCACACGGCCCACCACAACCGCGACCGCGAAGCGCACTTGGCCGCGCTGCAAGAGCTGGACGCGATCATCGGGCGCATCTGGACGGCCGTTGAGAAAAGTCCCGAGGCGGACGCGACCGCCTTCGTTCTAGTCTCTGACCACGGCGTCAATACGGACGAGCGCGTTTACAGCCAGGGCTACAACCTGGTCAAGCTTTTGGGCAGCGCCCAGGGCGGCGGCCACCACGTCGTCACCAAACGGCGGTTGATGCTCGACTATTCGATCAAGGGGATTTACCCGCTCGTCCCGCTCATCACGACGACCACGCCGGACTCCTTTTACCTTAAAGGCCAGAGCACCGCCTATCCGACGGCCCTGCTGGATTTCGACGGCAACGAGCGCGCCTCGCTTCACCTTCGCGACAGCGACCTCAACGTGCTGCACATACTCTTGCAGCAGCTTCAGCGTCGAGACACGCCCGCGCCCCTGCGTCACGCGCTCACCCTCGCCTTCTTCCAGAAGCTCGACGCGAGGCGCGCGCAATGGAGCGCGCAGCTCGCGGAGCTGAACGAAGAGCTGGGGGCGCTCCGCAGGGCGATCTTGAAACAGAGCGCCATCGTCGCGGCGCAGCCGAAAAAGTGGACGAAGCAGGATCAGGACGCCGGACGCGACAAGGAGGCGATACGCCAATTCGCGCGCATGGATTCGGCTATGGGCGACGAGCGCCAGTACACTCTGTACGCCGCGACTCTCTCGCGCCTGCTCGCGCTCAAGCCGGAGGGTTTTGATCCCTTCGCCTTCAAGATCGAAAACGTGATCGAGAAGGGCGCGATGGGCCAACCCAACTCCGTCCAGGAGTTGCAGAACTACGTGGTCGGCGTCGCACCGGGAGGCTTCCGTCTGAGAAGCGACGGCGCGCTCGACATGCAGAATAGCTTCACGCGGGTCAACTACTTCTCTTTATTGCACGCCGTCTCGATGCGCAACAACGTGCAGCCGTTGGTTGATAGTCGTCCGGTCGATTTCACGGCCACGCGAATCTCCTGCGAACACCTTGCGGCCGCGCTTGGTCGTGATTGCGGTCTCGCGGGCGAGGCCATCTGGCTCTACGGCGGCCCAGACAGGCAGGCGCTCCTTTTGGCGCGAGCCGGCGAGCGCGGCGATCTTAGCTTTCGCTATCTTCCCATCTCCAACCTGAGGCAGAACGAGGACGGGAGCATAAGCTTCGAGAGGGTTGAATGGCGCTCGGGTTTTCCGCTCAAGTATTTTGAGGACGAGCAGTTTGGCGTGGCGGCGGAGGCGCGCGCCGCCTGGCTCAACGAGTGGCACACGGAGCTGGAGTGGCTGCGCGCGACGCATCGAACGAAATACTCCAACGCGCTGATAGGGCTGCATGAGCAGCTTGCCCGCCATCCGACCGAGCAGCTTTCGACGGATGAGCCGGCGCTTTCTACGGACGAGCTTTTGTTGCGACGTTTCCGCAAACGGCAGCGCATGTTGGCCGAGGCTGACATGCTCGTGATGGCTAACGATCACTGGAATTTCGACGTGCGCGGCTTTAATCCGGGCGGCAATCACGGCTCATTCTTCCGCATCTCTACACACTCGACGCTGATGATGGCGGGCGGAAGCCTGACCGGCATTCCGCGCGGGCGCGTAGTCGAAGAGCCCTACGATAGCTTGAGCTTCGTGCCGACGTTGCTGGCGCTGACGGGCCAACTGCACGACGGGCGCGTTCCGGTGCCCGTGCTATGGAAGCGCGGCTTTCGTTCTTTCCCTGGGCGTCTCATACAGGAGGTTCTGGGAGGCCGCGAAGAAGAGCCGATTCGCAACCCCGTCGCTAAAGGAGCGGAAGCGCCTTGACGATGACCGACGAGCGATTAACGGGCGAAGGCGTGGAAGCCGGCGATCCGTCGGCCTTTACAGACGCGCCGGCAGAGCCTTCTTCCGGCGGCGCGCGGCGCTCCATTATCTGGCTACAGGCGGTCGCTTTCCTATTCGGGCTCGGCCTCCTCGTCTATGTCATCAATCGCGTCGGCGTCCAGCCGATCTTCGACGCACTGGGCCGCATCGGCTTCGGCTTCCTCATCTTATTAGCCATCAACGGCTCGCGTCATGTTCTGCGCACGCTCGCCATGAGCGCGGCCGTCCCGCCCGAGCACCGTCGCTTCAACTTTCCACAGGCATTTTCCGTCCGTCTCGGCGGCGAGGCCATAAGTTTCCTTACTTTCACGGGGCCGCTTTTGGGCGAGGCGACCAAGGTCGCGCTCTTGCGCAAGCGCGTGCCGCTCGTCTACGGCGTGCAGGCGCTCGTCATAGACAATATTCTGTATAACCTGTCGGTGATCTTTTTTATCCTGAGCGGCGCGTGCGTCATGCTCTTGTCCTACGAGCTGCCGCTCGTAGTCCGCTACGTGCTCTTCATTATCGCGGGCACGGCGGTGCTGGGGATTCTCGCGGCGGCAGTGGCGCACAATCGCCGCGTCACCGTGCTCACGTGGTTTATAGACCTGTTGGCGCGCGTCGGCCTGAGACCGAAGTTCCTGGCCTCGCGGCGTGCGCAGATCGAGCGAGTCGAATCGCACATCTACGATTTTTATCACCATCGCCCTGGCTCCTTCTTCGCCATCCTCACGTTCGACTTCCTTTCGCACGCCTCAAGCGTCATAGAAGTCTACGTTACGCTCAGAATGCTCGGCTTCGCCCCTCGCGCTCAGGCCGCTTATGTGATTGAATCGCTGACGAAGGTCATCAATTTCGTATTCGGCTTCGTGCCCGCGACCATCGGCGTCTATGAGGGCGGCACGGAAGTTATCTTGCGAACCCTCGGGTATGCTGCCGCCACTGGCTTGACGCTCGCCATCGTGCGCAAGGCCGGCATCCTGTTTTGGACTGGAATCGGGCTCGGCATCCTGACCTGGCACACCGTACCGAACGCCGTGCGCCGGATCATGGAGAGGAGCCCGCGCCTCAGAAAGCTTATGGACAGCCTCGTTCTCTCGAACATCGCGCACAGGCCCGCGCGCACAGCCGTCAGCGTCTTAGGCATAGGGGTCGGCGTGCTGCTGATCGTCTTTACCGTCGGGCTCGCACACGGAGTATTGCGCGAGCGCGGGCGGCGCGAGTCCAACATCAAGGCCGAGATCATGGTGCGCCCGGCCGGGACACTCGGACTCTCCGGCTCGCAGCCTTTCACTATGCCGGTCGAGCGCGCCGGGGAGCTGGCGCGCATCGAGGGCGTGCGCGCGACAGTCCCCATGGGCCAGAATATCCTGAGCAGCGACCGAGGCTTCGGCAGCCGCGTGGTGGACGCCATTCCCTTCGACGAGTACGCGGCCCTGACCGGTCTCGCAATCAAGGAAGGGGAGAAATTGAAGGGCGGCGACGAGGCCATCGTAGACGCCATCTGGCAGCAGGAGCGCAATGCGGCCATAGGCTCGACCGTCACGCTTTACGAGCGGCCGTTTCGCATCGTCGGCGTGTACGAGCCGCCGGGCGGCGGTCGCATAAAGATTCCGCTCTCGACCATGCAGGAGCAGTTGGGCAGCGAGGGGCGCTGTTCGCTGGTGCTCGTCGCGTGTCAAGACCCCTTGATGCAGGACGAGGTGGCGGCGCGCATACGCGAGCGCTTCCCAGAAGAGCAGATACTCTTCACGCGCGACCTCCCCGAAATTTACGCGTCGAGTGTCCCGGCGCTCAACGTCTTTATCAACGTCGTCGTCGGCGTGGCGGCCAGTATCAGCATGCTCGTCATCTTGCTGGCGATGTATACGACCGTGACCGAGCGCACACGACAGATAGGCGTGCTCAAGTCTTTGGGCATGTCCAAGACGACGATCGCATGGGTCATCGAGCAGGAGGCGATACTGGTGAGCGTGCTCGGGGTCGTCGTCGGTCTCATACTGACTTTCCTGGCCCGCTTCGCCGTGATGCGCTCGACCTCACTCACCATTGAGATTGAGCCGCGCTGGATACTCATAGCGCTCGGCGTAGGACTTCTGGGCGGAACGATCGGCGCGCTTTACCCTGCGCTGCGCGCCGCCAGCCAGGACGCCGTCGAAGCCTTGAGCTATGAATAGCTCAGTGGGCGTCGATTGAAGGCGGGCGCTCCGGCTCGCGCGCATGGGCCGAGAGAGAGAGAGCCTGTCGTAATCTTTCGTGACTGTTTTTCGTCTCTTGGCCCGCGCGCGGAGCGCGTCACCGTAAGGATCAATTGCAGAATCGGCGCACCCATGTTCGCTGGAGGCTCGGCCTTCTGGCCGCCTTTGCGGTCATGCTCCTGTCGCTCTACCCGCAGATCAACCTATGGCTCGTGCGCGGCGCTGACTGGCAGGGCGCTTACGCGCACATAGATTCTGACGAGGTTGCTTATTCGGCCTATCTCGCCGCGCTGATCGACGGTCGCCCCCGCCGCAACGATCCCTACACGGGACGCGACGACGCTCCCGGCTCAAGCCAAAGCGAATCTCTCTTCTCCATCCAATTTATAGAGCCCTTTGTGCTCGCGCTCATCGCGCGCCTCTTGTCTCTCCCGGCCTCGACCGTCTTTATACTTCTGGCCCCCCTGGTCGCCCTGGCGGCATCGCTCGCCATCTTCTGGCTGATGGTGTTGACGATTGAGGACGAGCGCGTGGCGGCGACCGCTGTTCTGGTCGTGCTCTGCCTGGGCACGTTTGGCCCCGTCTACGTAGCGTGGCAGGGCTTGCGCGGGATGGACACGACCTATGCCTACAGCTACTTTCCGTTCCTGCGCCGTTTTCAACCCGCCGCCTCGTTTCCCTTCTTCTTCCTGTTCTGCGCGGTGGTGTGGCGCGCTTTGAGAAGCGATGGCACGCGCGTCGCCCTCGTTTACGGGGCGGCCGGATGCTTCGTCTTCGCCCTGCTGCTCTTTTCTTATTTCTATCTCTGGACTGCGGCCATGGCGTGGCTCTTCTGTCTAGCGCTGTTGATAGTGGCGGCCCGCCCCGGCAACTGGCGGCAAGACATCAGGCGGGTCGGACTGTTGTCAACGACCTGCGCCGCCACGCTCATACCTTATTACATACTGTTACGAAATCGCGCGCCGACCATGGACTCGACGCAATTGCTGGCGCTCTCGCGCAGGCCCGATCTTTTTCACTGGTCGGAAATCCTGGGCCTGTTTGTGATAGTGGCGACCGCCTGGGCTTGGCGGCGAGGGTTGGTTGATGGCGGCCGTCACGTCGCGGTCTTTGCCTCTTCACTGGCGCTCGTTCCCTTCGTAGTCTTCAACCAGCAAGTGATTACGGGCCGTTCTCTACAGCCGCTTCACTACGATCTTTACATAGCGAAGTACGTCGCGCTCGTCGCGCTCGTCCTCTGCGCCGCGCTCCTCTGGCGTGGTGGCCGCCACGAAGCTGCTGCGAGCGCAGGCAGATTCCCCGGAAAGATTCTCTTCTGGATTGCGCTCGCGGCCCTGGGCTGGGGATGGGTTGAGGGGGTCGTCGCGACTGACAGATACCTTCCCGTGAACGTCTCGCTGGATAGATCGCGCATTGCCGCCCGAAGGCTCGCGGAGATGGCCCAGGACGCGGGCCAGGTTCATCCCGTGGCCCTCTCGACAGACCTTATGCTGGCCGACAGCCTTCCGACCGACGCGCCGCTTGCGGTGCTCTGGGCCCCGCACCTTCAAGTCTTTTCGGGGGCAGCGCCCGGCGAACACAAACAGCGAATCCACCAGTATCTTTATTACACGGGCGTCTCGTTCGCGCCTGGCGACGAGGAGCAGGACTTCTCGCATCTCGACCCCCGGAAGAGATATTTCATCAGCTCGCTGGTCGGATGGGGCCGCAGCGACCCGGCCTGGAACGTCGGTTGGCGTCCCATCGCGCAGGCGGAAGTCCGTGCGGAGCTGCGCGCCTACGGAGAGTTCACAGCCTCCTTCGATCTTGAGCGCGCCTCCCACCCGACGCTCTCTTACGTCGTCCTGCCCGCCTGGCAGCAGCAGCAGGCAGACCTCTCGAACCTGGATCGCTGGTACGAGCGAGACGGTGGCGAGCGGGCCGGCGACCACATTATTTACCGCGTGAGATTGCGTCCTTAAAGCGCCGCGCTCATACGTCGTTTTGGTCACTCGCTTGCGCTTCTCAAAGCCTTAGGCCGAAGCCAATTATTCCTAAACCTTAGCGCGCCTTTCGTCGTACAGGTTTGCGACCAGGTATTTCTTGCCGCAGGCCGAAGAACCACATGAGGACACTTTATTCATTTTACGCGGACGCGGCCCGAATCGCTCTACAGGCGATCTTCTCGCACAAGCTCCGCGCCTTTTTGACGTTGATCGGGATCATCATCGGCGTGGCGTCGGTGGTGGTGGTCGGGGCGGCGATCAGCGGCTTGAATACTTACGTGGTCGATAAGGTCTCGAAGGTTCTGGGCACGAACCATTTCATGATCGCCCGGATGGTCTTTCACGGCAGGTTGTCGGACGAGGATTTCGAGCGACGCAACCGTCGCAACAAACGGATAGAGTGGGAAGACTACGAATGGGTGAGAGATCACTGCCTGTCTTGCGTCGAAGTCGGCGCGCAGCAGGCGAGCCAGACCGATCTGAGCCAGAACGGCGTCGAGTTTCCGAGCGCGCTGGTCTTCGGCGCGACGGCCAACATGCTTGAGATAGAGGATAAGGACATCGCCGAAGGCAGGTTCATAACGCCCGACGAGGTCGGGCGCTCCGCCCTGGTCTGCGTGCTCGGAGGCGACATCAAGGACAAGTTTTTCCCCGGCACGGACGCCATCGGCAAGACGCTCAAGGTGCGCGGGCTGCCGATGACAATCGTCGGCGTTGAGGCCAAGCGCGGCGCATTCTTCGGCGACTCCTTCGACCGTCACATATACATTCCCGTAACTACTCACCTGCAAATCTTCGGCCGGGGCCGCGAAGGGCTTCAGATTCACGGCAAGGGCTCCGACCGCGAATCCTTTCAGGCGACGATCGAAGACGCGCGCCTGGCGCTGCGCAACAAGCACAAGCTCAAGGGCAACGACGAGGACGACTTCGGGCTCGTCAACGTCGAAGAGCTGAATAAGGAGATAGACCAGTTCACGGGCAGCATCGCCGTGGTCGTCATTCCGATCACATTCATCACGCTCGTGGTCGGCGGCATCGTCGTCATGAATATCATGCTCGTCTCGGTGACGGAGCGGACGTTTGAGGTGGGCCTGCGCAAGGCCATCGGCGCGACCAGGAAGCAAATCCTGATGCAATTCCTGATCGAGTCGGCGATGCTGTGCGCCTTGGGCGGAGTGCTGGGCCTGCTGCTCGCCGCAGGCGTCTGCTGGCTCATCACCGTGCTGGCCGAAATCACGATGACCATCACGGTCACCTACATTTTCCTGGCGATCTTTTTTTCGAGCGTCATAGGCATCATCGCCGGAATTTATCCGGCCTTCAAAGCGGCGCGGCTCGACCCGATCATCGCGTTGACGAAGAACTGAAGAGTACGGTTTTATGCGCCTCAGGCTTCCCAGAAGAGTTCCAAGATTTGTCCCCGTAGAGACGCTGGCGATGGCGTTCGACAGCGTCCGCTCGCACAAGTTCCGCAGCTTTCTGACCGTGCTCGGCATCGTCATCGGCGTCATGACGGCGATCACGATCGCCTCCATCCTGACGGGGCTGCGCCAGAACATAGTCAAGATGATAGAGGAATACGGCACCAATAATATTTATGCCTTTCACCTTTCGACCGGGCCGAGGGTGGGCGAAGACCGCTCGGAGCGCAGTAGAAAACCGCTCGTCCCAGGCGATGCCGAGGCGATCAGGGCGGGCGCTCCGGCCGTCGATGACCTGGCAATGGTCGCCCCCAACGTCGGCTACACGGGCGGCCCCTTCGACGATAATATTATTTACCAGGGACACAACTATCGCTGGGGCAACACGCAGGGCGTGACGGCCAACTACGCGGACATCACGAACATCGTCCTCAGCGAAGGACGTTTCATCACGGAGGCCGACGACCAGCAGCGGCGCAACGTGCTTGTCATCGGCGTCAACGCCGCCGACGCGCTCTTTCCGGGCCAGCGGAACAACATCGCCGGGACGGAAGTTAAGATGGGCGGCTACACGTTCGAGATCGTCGGCGTGCTGGAGAAAAGAAAGGCTGGCTTCTTCGGCGAAAACGAGGAGGACAACGCCGTCTACCTGCCGTTCAGGACGGCGCAGAAGATCGCGCCTGCGCGCGGATATATTCTCTTCGTGATACGCGGGCGCAGCGGCCAGCTGCGCGAAGCCCTCGAACAGTCTGAAGAGGTACTGCGCCGTCGCCGCCACGTAGGCTTTAACGAACCGAACAATTTCGACATTAAAACCGCCGACAAGTTCATAGAGCAGTTCGACAGCATCACGGCGATGGTCGGGCTGATCGCCATCGCCATCTCAAGCCTCGGACTGCTGGTCGGCGGTATCGGCGTGATGAATATCATGCTGGTCTCTGTGACGGAGCGCACGCAGGAGATAGGCATACGCAAGGCCATAGGCGCGCGCCGCCGCGACATCGTCAACCAGTTTCTCTTCGAGGCCATGACGCTCACCTTCCTGGGCGGCGTCCTTGGCGTGCTGCTCGCCATAGGCATCAGCCAGCTTATCATCCTGCTGTTTCCCTCTCTTCCTGCGACCATCCCGCTGTGGGCCGTAGTGACGGGGCTGACAGTCTCAATCGGCGTCGGCCTGATCTTCGGCGTCTGGCCCGCGCGCAAGGCATCGCGCCTGGATCCTATAGAGTGCCTGCGCTATGAATGAAAGGATGAAGGATGAAAGGAAAGCTTCTTACATCTTGAATGCTTTCACTTCATCCTTCATCCTTCATCCTTTCTTGCGTACGGGCGTGTCGAGCGTCGTGCGATTGCCGAAGAAGTCCTCCGCGAAGACGCGCACAATATAATCTCCGTCGGGTAAAGCGGAGGCGTGCCAGTAGTCTTCCGCCGCCAGGTGATCGCGCACCCTGTTGGTGACGATATAGGCGAAGATGGTCTCTCCGGTCGCGCCCGAGCGGCTGCCCTCCGCATAAGCGACCGCAGCATTGACGCCGTTAACGGGCAGGGTCTCAAAAGAGATGGTGGTCTGTGGTTGATCGAATGGGGGCGCAGGTGAGCCGTCGGCGTTCAGGATTTGGTAGCCTAGACGATAAAGGCCCAGCCGTCTGCGCGCCGCGTTCCCGTCCATCTGATCGTAGGCGCGCACGACTATGCGCACGTCGCCCGCGACTTCGATACGCCCGACGGCCGCTTTCTCTCTCTCCTTACCCCCGACGGTAGCGCCGGCGACCGCCGCGCGCAGCTCTCGCCACTCGCGATCGAAAAGCTTGACGCCGTCCTTCTCAATCGTAGGCGCGACTGTATCCCTCACGCCCGGCAGTTCGAGCGCCGCCAGCGCGTTCAGCTCGCCGCCCGTCGGCCCCGCAATCAGGTGGACGTGATATTGATTGTTGAGCGTGCCAAGGGGTTCGCCCGCCGCAAAGCTTTCGCCACGCCGCACGCGCACGCCCACGACGCGCCCGCCGCCGTCGAGTCTCAGTTGAAAGCGGCGGTCGTCTATTGGGCGGTCGGAGATGTCGCGCCCGACGCGCAGGTGTATATAGCCCAGGCGCGGGAAACGTATGCGCTCGCGCCATGTGCCCACGTCTTCGACGGCGAGGGGGAGCAGTACGCGCTCCATTCGTACGGCGCGGGCCGTCTCGCCCTGCGCGCCCGGAATGTCCAGCCCGTTGTGAAAGTATGCTTCCCTGGATTCCGGCGACAGCTCGCCGCGTATCTCTCCGAACGTCGCAGCGATCTCTCGCGGGCGATCGGGCGGATCATAAGGCCAGCGCGGGCTGTTGCCGCCGTCGGCGCGCATCCCTTCGGCCGTCGGGAAGAGCGCCAGCGCCGCTTCACGCGCGAGCGCAGTGCCGCGCTCCCGTGTCTCGCCGGCCAAGACGCGCACCAGCCTGTTGCCCGTGTCGGCGACGATCACCACGCCGTTAGCAGTGACGGCTACGCCGGACGGGGCCCGCAGGCGTGATTCTTCGAGCGGGCCATCGACGAGCCCAGGCCCGCGACCACCTGCCACGGTCTGCACGTCCGGCACAATGCCGAACCGGCACGCACGAAGCCTTGAGCCTCCGGCCTCGGCTACGTAGATCGTGCCGTCGCCTTCGACCGTCACTCCAACCGGCTCGTCGAACGAAGCGGCGAACAGCGGGCCGTCGAATACTTTCGCCTCTCCGGTTCCGGCAATGGTTCTGACCGCTCCGTTCAACTCTACGCGACGAAGGCGATTGTTTCCGGTATCGGCGACGACGAGCGCGCCAGAGGGCTCGACCGCCACTCCGCACGGCGTGTCGAAGCGCGCGTCCGTGCCCGCCAAAGCGTCCGCCATTCCAGGCCCGTTGCCGCCTCCGGCGATGGTGCGTACCTGCGACTGCGCGTCTATGGCACGGATGCGGTCATTGTACGTATCGGCGACGTAGATAGTGCCTTCGGGGCCGACGGCGACGCCTACGGGCGCGTTGAAAAGGGCCGCTCCGCCCTCGCCGTCCGCGTAGCCTGAATGCCCTCGGACGCCCGCGACCGCCCCGATCTGCCCGCTCGCCGGATCGACACGAATGATCGTATGCGAGCCCGTCTCCGCCACGACGAGCGTGCCGTCGGGCGCAAGCGCAATGGCCGAGGGCACGTCCAGATTTTCGGCGACCTGACGCACGACGCCTTCCGGCGTTAGCTGAAAGATACGACCCGTCCCGCCGTCCGAGACATAGACGCTTCCGTCCGGGGCGACGGCCAGGCCGAAGGGGTCTTCCAATGGCACGTCGTCCTTTGACGTTCCCGCTCCGACAAGAGTTTTGACGGCTGAGAGAGGAGGCGGGGCGTGTTCTGTTCGCCTGCCGAGATAGAAAAGGGATGCGCCGATTAAGCCCGCCGCGATCAAGCAAGGGATGAGCCAGCGCGTTTTTCGTAGCCCTCTCAAGATTCGTAGATTTTGCCTGCTGTGTGCCGGGGAATGCAAACCGTTTGGGCGCAAAGGGCGGTTCGGCGTATGCTATGAGGCATGAGCAGCACCCCGGCCCCTGACTTTGAACATGAAATCATAGATGTCGAGCCGCCCGTACGCCGACGCCGGTGGCGGCGCTGGGTGATCGGGGCGGCGATCATACTGATCCTGGCGCTGCTGCGTGCGCTCTCCATTTACATAGAAGTTCTCTGGTTCGGCTCGCTCGGCTACGCGTCCGTCTACTGGTACACGTTCCGGCTTGAGCTTGCGCTCTTCTTCATCTTCGCTCTGCTGACCGTCATTATCTTGCGCGGCGCTTTCTGGTTGTTCGAGCGCTTTTTCAAGACCTCCGCGTTCTCGCCGCGCACCGTCATGGTCAATAACCAGTCGATGGAGATCTCTCCGGCGCGTCTCTTGAAGCCGCTCGCCTGGGCCGTCTCCATCATCTTCGGACTGATCTACGGGCTCGGGATGAGCGCAGAGTGGCAGCCCTTCGCGCTCTATCTGAATCAGCCCGCGACTACGGGCAGCGATCCCATTTTTAATAAGCCGCTCGGCTTCTATCTTTTCACCCTGCCCGTTTACCAGTTGTTGAACTCCTGGCTGGTGATGCTGACGTTCGTTATTCTCTGCGCCTCGCTCGTGTACACGGCGCTGTCGTCGTCGCCGCAGCAGCATAAGGTGGCGGCGCGCAAGAAGATCGCGCCCGCGCGAAGGACAGGATACGCGGCCGTCTCGTGTGCGCTCGCGGCTTTTCTTCTGACGGTCGCCTGGCGCGTCTACCTGTCGCGCTTCCCTTATCTATGGAGCGACCACCAGACCTTCACGGGCGTCACCTACACGGAAGATCATTACGTCCTGCCAGGGTTGACCATCGTCGCCGTCACGCTGATAGTGGCCGCCGTCCTGGCCCTTCTAAACGCCTTCACGGAGCGCCGCCTGCGCCTGCTTCTGGCGGCGATAGTCCTGCCCGTGGCCATCTACGTCGTGGCCGGAATACTCGTGCCCGGTTACGTTCAGAGCTTCATCGTCAAGCCGAACGAGTTGGGCCGCGAGACGCCCTACATAGAGCAGAACATAGAGGCGACCCGTCGCGCCTTCGGCCTGGATCGTATCGAGCAGCGCGACTTCGAGGCGGAAACAGCCGTCACCGCTTTCAATCTGGAGGGCAACCGCTCGACGCTCGACAACATACGCCTCTGGGACTGGACGGCGCTGCGCGACACGCTCAAGCAGATACAGGAGATACGCACCTACTACGATTTTCAGGACGTTGACGTTGACCGCTACCGAGTCGGCGGCGAAGTGCGACAGATGATGCTCGCCGCGCGCGAGATAGATGTCGAGAAACTGCCCGAACAATCGCGCAACTGGATAAACGAGCGATTGATCTACACGCACGGCTACGGCGTCACTATGAACACGGTCAACGGATTTACGCCAGAGGGTATGCCGCGCTTCGTGCTCTCGAACATGCCCGTGGAAACGAGCGCGCCCGAGATCAAGGTCACGCGCCCGGAAATCTATTTCGGCCAGAAGACGAACACGGACGTTTACGTTAAGACGCGGCAGAAAGAGTTCAATTACCCGCAGGGCGAGACGAATAACCTGACGACCTACGA
>DASQYE010000644.1:0-7769 GCA_035639355.1 Pyrinomonadaceae bacterium | reverse complement strand
ACTTCGGCCTGCCCCTCCGCATTACCAAGCGCTTGGTATAGATTGGCCGCCTTGTCGAAGGCCGCCGTGGCGCTGGCCGCATCGAGCTGCTGCACGTAGAGAATACCGACGCGAAGGTACGCGGTCGCATATCGCGGATCGCGATTGGTCGCTTCCAGGTAGTTCTCGATCGCTTTCGGCCGCTCGAAGTTCTTCTCGTAGGCGCGCCCGAGGTCAACGTAGACCTGCGGCTGATCCGGCGTGAGTCGGGCGATCTCTCTATAGAGCGCGATGGCGCGGGCGAAGTCGTTCGAGACGGCGGCGTGTATCGCCTCCAGGTAGAGAGCGTCCGCTTTGGGCAGGGCCGAGCGGTCGGGCACAAGCGTCGCCACTCTCAACAGCTCATCCTTGGCCCTGTCCGCGTAATCCAGCTCCATCCAGGCTTCGGCCAAGCGCGCGTGGGCCAGCGGGAAATTATTATCCTCGGCGATGGCGTGCTCAAGCGCCTTGCTCGCCTGAAAGTAGGCCCCGTCGCGCAGGGCATTGGTTCCCGTCTCGTACCAGCGCTGCGCTCCTTCCGCCGGGCGGTGCGGCCCAGGCCGCGCCAGCTTTAAGACGACCCATCCGAAGAGTACTGCGGCGAGGACGCCGACGAGCACCGTAAAGATGGAGAGGCGCGGCCGCCGGAGCGTGTCGGACAAAGCCACCAGCGCGCTCGTCTGCGCCGTCTTCGTCATGCTCGCCGCCGTCCCATTCAAGCGCTTGATCCGATGCGCGTCGTTGCCTATGGCCTGGCGCACGCGATGCAAATCCCTGAGCATCTCCTCGGCCGATTGATAACGCTCCTCGGCCTTCTTCGCCAGCGCCTTCATTACTATGCGGTCGAGCCCCTTCGGCACTCGCTCATTTATCCTGGAGGGCGCGAGCGGGGTGACGTGGATGACCTGCGCGGCGATCTCTATGACGTTGGTTCCGGCAAATGCGGGCCGTCCCGTTATGCACTCGTAGAGCAGAGCGCCGAGCGCGAAGAGGTCGCTGCGCGCATCGACGGGGGCGCTCGTCGCCTGCTCCGGCGATAGGTAGAGCGGCGTGCCGACGACCACATCGCTATGCGTGCGCGTCGAAAGCAGAGTGTTGGCGTCCGGGTCTGCCTGGGATTGATCTTCGTTGACGTGCTTGGCGAGTCCGAAGTCCAGCACCTTGACCTGCCCGCGCTCGTTAATAAGGACGTTCGACGGCTTGATGTCGCGGTGAACTATCCCGTGCGCGTGCGCTTCCGAGAGAGCCTCGGCCACCTGCTCTATGATCTCAAGCGAGCGCGCCAGCGTCAGCCCGCTCTCTTGAAGCAGGTCGCCGAGCGTATGTCCGCCGACCAGCTCCATCACGATGAAGGGATGCTTATCCTCCGTTTCGCCGTAGTCGTAGATGAGGGCGATGTGCGGGTGGCTGAGCATGGAGACGGCGCGCGCCTCGCGCAGGAAGCGTGCGCGGAAATGATGATTGTCCGAGGCGTCGGAGAGGAACTTGATGGCCACGCGCCGGCCCAGGTGCGTGTCTTCGGCAAGGTAGACGACGCCCATCCCGCCCTTTCCGAGCTCATCCAGGATGCGATAATGAGAGACGGTCTGCCCGATCATCGTGATGGAACCCGTTTTCTAATTCGTGAGCCGAGGAGAAGCGGACGCGTCCCCGAACGCTCAACCACGGCAGGCCAGACAGGCTTTATGCAGTGCGGCTACGGTCAACATTCTGCGCTAATTCCAACCGTTTTCCAAGAGCAAAATAACAGGCCGGGTTATTTGAAGGCGACCCAGGCCCGGATAAGAGTCCGAGCGGTGGGGTTTAAGGTACGGACATGAGAGCCCTACACTCTCGGCCGCAGGCTCGTATTCAATCGTCACGGGTCGTGAGCGCCCGCCGGGCGGCACACACCAGCTCAAGCGCCTCATTTGTTGTCGAAGCGTGCGCCGTGAGGTGGCCCATCTTACGGGCCGGGCGGGCTATATGTTTGCCGTAGAGATGGAGCTTGACGGTGGGAAAAGCGCAGGCGGCAGCCCAACGCGGCGGGCCGTCGCGCCACAGGTCGCCCAGCAGATTAGCCATCGCCGCCGCGCCGTAGACCATCTCGGTCGCGCCCAGCGGGAGGCCGCAGACGGCACGCAGTTGTTGCTCGAACTGGCTCGTCACGCAGGCGTCAATTGTGTAATGGCCGGAATTGTGCGGGCGCGGCGCGATCTCGTTGACGTAAAGACGACCGTCTTTGCCCAGAAAGAACTCTACGCAGAGCACGCCGACCACGTCCAGTTGTTCGAGCAGGCTCTCGGCGATCCGGCCGGCCTCGCGCGCGACCCCGGCCGGAACATTGCTCGGCGCGACCGAGCAATCCAGAATGTGCCTCTGATGATCGTTGTCGATCACGCCGTAGCTTACGATTTGGCCGTCCACGCCGCGCGCCGCAATCACAGATACCTCTTGCTCGAAATCCACGAACGCTTCGAGTATGGCTTCCTGTCCGCCGATCGCGTCGAAGGCCGTGTGTGCCTCGTCGGGCGAACTGATCTTCGTCTGCCCCTTGCCGTCGTAGCCGAACCCGGCCGTTTTAAGGACGGCCGGTGAGCCCAGCTCGCCGAGACCGGCGCGAAGGTCTTCGAGCGAGCGGACGTGCCGAAACGGCGTGACGGGATAACCGGCGCGGGTCAGGAATGTCTTCTCGCGGAGGCGGTGCTGCGCCGTGTGCAGAACTTTTCCGCTCGGTCTGACGGGCGCAAATTCTGCGACGGCCTCGACGGTCGCCAAGGGGATGTTCTCGAACTCGAAGGTGACGACATCGACTCGGCGTGCGAAGCTGCGGGCCGCGTCCAGGTCGTCGTAAGACGCTGGTATCTCAAGGTCAGAGATTTGCCCCGTGGGAGTATCGGTTTCGGGCGAGAAGGTGTGCACCAGATAGCCCATGCGGCGCGCGGCCATCGCAAACATGCGGCCCAGTTGCCCGCTGCCGAGCACGCCTATGGTCGAGCCTGGAAGAACCGCGTCGTTCACTTGAGCACGCCCTCGCGCACCTCTCGCTCCTGTTCAAGGCGGAACTGTCTGAGCTTATCTCGCAAGTGGGGGCGAGTGTTGGCGAGGATGGCTATCGCCAGGAGCGCCGCGTTGGCCGCGCCTGCCTCG
Source organism: Pyrinomonadaceae bacterium (assembly GCA_035639355.1). Classification (GTDB taxonomy): domain Bacteria; phylum Acidobacteriota; class Blastocatellia; order Pyrinomonadales; family Pyrinomonadaceae; genus DASQYE01. The sequence goes on along the minus strand of DASQYE010000644.1, from coordinate 4,622 downwards.
CCTATGGCGAGCGTGCCGACGGGAACGCCGGCGGGCATCTGCACTATGGAAAGCAGCGAGTCGAGCCCCTTGAGAGCCCTGCTTTTGACGGGCACGCCGAGCACGGGCAGCAGGGTCTGCGCGGCGACCATGCCGGGCAGATGCGCCGCCCCGCCTGCGCCCGCGATGATAACCTCTATGCCGCGCGCTTCGGCCCCGGCCGCAAACTCCGACATCCAGGCCGGCGTGCGATGGGCGGAGACGATCAGGCATTCGTGCGGCACGTCGAACCTGGCAAGCATCTCACGGGCGCGCTGCATCGTCTCCCAATCGGACTTGCTGCCCATAATGACGGAGACAAGGGAGGAACCAAGGGATGAGGGATGAGGGATGAGGGATGAGTCAATACTCTCTTCCGCCTCTTTCGTCTTCCGTTTAGACTTCCCTTTTTTCAGCGACTTTTCATCCCTCATCCCTCATCCCTCATCCCTTCAGTATCCCTCATCCCTTATTCCTGCGCGTGTGAATATCCGGGCTTGCCGTCGAAGTTGTAAAGGTTCTCGGTTTTGATGAAATCGAAGCCGGCCTGGGCGGCGCGGCCCAGAAGCGCGGCGACCTGCGCGTGAGTGACCGGGCCATCGTCGGTTTCGGACATGAAGCGGCAGCGCCAGTGGTCTGAGCAGAAGGTCTCGGAAGCGCCTCCGGGCCAGACCTTGACGCCGCGATTGCTGATCGCCTTGATCTTCAGGCCGTCGCCGTCCAGCCCCCTCATCGCCGCGCCCAGCTCTTCGGCAGAGCCCCCGTCCCTATCCACGTACACGTCCACCCCGACCAGCTCTTTTGTGGTCTGCTTGACCTCTGAGACGAAACTCTTATGCGACGCGCCGGTCGCCGCATCGTCGCCGCCGCCCGTGGCGCTGTAGGCGACAGCCTTTAGCGTTTCCGGCTTCTGCCCCAATCTGGTGACGACCGCCTCGGCAAACTCGCGCGTCCCGACCTTCTCCTTGCTCACCTTCTCGTCGTAAATATCATAGGTGTGTACGCCGTCTTCGACCGTGCGCAGCCAGGCGTTGTGAACGCGCTCGGCCACGTCCGGCTGTCCGATGTGCACCAGCATCATCACCGCGCCGAGCAGAAGCCCGGAAGGATTCGCCAGGTTCTGTCCGGCGCGACGCGGCGCAGAGCCGTGTATGGCCTCGAACATGGCTATATGCTCTCCGATGTTGGCCGAGCCGGCCAGGCCCACGGAGCCGGCGATCTGCGCGGCGACATCCGAGAGCACATCTCCGTAAAGGTTCGGCAGCACCACCACGTCGAAGGCTTCGGGCGTGTCGGCGAGTTTCGCAGAGCCTATGTCCACGATCCAGTGCTCGTTCTCGATGTCCGGGTAAGAGACGGCTATCTCCTCGAAAACCTTGTGAAAGAGGCCGTCCGTGATCTTCATGATGTTGTCTTTGGTAAAGCACGTCACCTTGCGGCGATTATTGCGGCGCGCGTACTCGAAAGCGTAGTGAACTATCTTCTCCGTGCCGGGGCGCGAGATGAGCTTCAGGCATTGCGTGACCTGTTTGGTCTGGCGATATTCGATGCCGCCGTACACGTCCTCCTCATTCTCGCGGACGATGACGACATCCATGCGCGGATGCTTCGTCTCGACGAACGGGTGGTAAGAGACGCACGGCCGCACGTTCGCGTACAGCCCGAACGTCTTCCGAACCGACACGTTCAGGCTCTTGTAGCCCCCGCCCTGCGGCGTCGTAATCGGCGCTTTGAGAAACACCCTGGTGCGGCGCAGGCTCTCCCACGCGCTCGGGTCGATTCCGGCGCTGTTGCCCGCCAGGTAAACCTTCTCGCCGATCTCTATGGTCTCGATCGAGAGGCGCGCGCCCGCCTCTTTCAAGATGTGCAGGGTCGCGGCCATGATCTCCGGGCCGATCCCGTCCCCGTGTGCGACTGTGATAGGAACACTATTTGGCATGTCAGGAAGAAACGCCTTTCCGTAATTGTTCGATTTCTTAGATTGAGAATGAAGCAATATATGCCAAAAGCGGCGGCGCAGGCAACGCGAAGCGTGGGAGAATCGAAGCGGCCGAAGCGCGGCCCGAGGGCCGGCGGCGCTAGCCGTGCGGCGAGCGCTCAAGCGGCCTGACCTTGGCGGCGAACTGGAAAGTGAAACGGTCGCGGCGAAGAATCTCTATGCGGTTCAGCGCGTAGATGTCCGGGCGAGCCTCCGGCCCGTAGATGGTCGAGAAGGCTGCTATGTGGCCCGCGTCCTCGATCACGCGCCGCGCCGTATCGGAATAGAAACCGGCCGGGTAGGCGAACACCTTGCAGGGCTTTTGCAATATCCCCTCGATACATCGCTTCGATTCCTCGACCTCGAATCTCACTTCCTCGGGCGCTAATTCGTGCAGCAGGCGATGGTTCATAGAATGCGAGCCGAACTCTATGCCGTCGGCCGACATCTCAAGAATCTCTTCGCGCGAGAGATGCGCGCGCCCGCTTTCGCCCTCGGCCTGCGCCTTGTCGGAGACAGCGCCGATACAGGAGGGGACTAGGAAGATGGTGGCGGGGATGCCGAGGCGGCGCAAGGTCGGAAAGGCGTTGGTGTAATTGTCCTTCCAGCCGTCGTCGAAGGTCAGCGCAACGGCGTTTTCGGGAAATGAGCCGCGCTCGCGGAAATGCTCTATCAGCCCGGAAGCCGTGTAGAAGACGAAGCCGCGCCGCTTGAGATAAGCCATCTGCCGCTCGAACCGAGCGCGCGGCGTATAGCCTCCGCGCACGCGAGCGTCCGCCGCAGGCTTGTCAATCTTGTGGTAAAGCAGTACGGGGACGGGCATAGGCGCGCGCTTCTAAACTTTTCGGCCCTTAGAGATTCGGCTGCTCGAAGATGCTAACGTCAGAGTCGGCCCGTGTCAAAAACCAGTTACCCATGTCGTACATCAAATCCTGCCTGTCGGGGACGTAGGTCATAAACTGCGGCGAAAGTTTGATGCGCCAGAATCCAAAGCGACGGAGCCGTTCTTCGACGCGCGGGTCTAAGACATCCATGACGAGGCTGCCCGCGCGGCGTTCGAGCGCAAGGCGCAGGGCCGCGTGCAAAAGCTCTTCGACCACGTCCACAGAAGCATCGGCCCTGTAGCATAGATCGGAGATAGCAGCCTTGGGCGGCCCCGCGCCCGCCCGCTCCGGCTTTCTGAAAAACAGCACGACGTAGCCGAGCAGCTGCTCGCCTTCGTAGAGCCCCAGCACGTCGAATCTCTTGCCGGGCTGTCGCATGAACTGCCATTCAAGAAAGCGAGCCTCGCGCACGACCGCGCACGGCCATTGCGCGGAGGCTTCGCGCCAGAGCGAGTCGAAAGATGCGTCGAACGAAGTGACCTCGCGCAGGGTGAGGCTCGCGCCCTGGCTCGAAGCGGGGAAACGCGGGCGAAAGGGGGCGAAGCCCAGGTTCAAGGCTCGCCGCAGGGGTTGCGCCACTTCTCCGAGGGCATCGCCAGGGTATAGTAGACGCTGGTAGCGACTGATGCGGCCCATCATCACCCAGTCGAGCCGGCGAAGCACGGCCTCCGACTGTTCGTTGAAGCCGAGCGCGAACATAGTGGGATACGCCTCGCGCGCCGCCGCGACCAGGCGCTTGCCCAGACCCTTGCCGCGATAGTCGGCCCCGACGATAAAATCCAGAATCCAAATGGCGCGCCTGCGCTCGTCGCCTAGTTTAAGCTCGACGGGAAGAGTCGCGGCCTGGCCGACGATTCTTTCACCGCTCTTCACTATCCAGAGCGGAATATCGTCCAGACGCGTGTGAGGATTTTCGATGTAGTGCCATTCCCAGTAAGCGCGCTCGCTCTTGCGCGTATCCTCCGGGTAGGCTTCGCGTAGAAAAGAGAGCAGCGCATCGCGTTCGGCCAACTCGAACTGCTTGATCTGAACTGCGCCTGAGATGGCCGTCACCGATTCTTATCCGAGAAGGGCTGTCTACCGGGATCGCTGCCCGGCGGAGGCGGCTGCGGCGTGGAGGTCCCGCCGGGGCCGCGAATGCCTATGTTTACTTTGCGTGTCCCCGTGTCGTCCTTTTCCACGCGCCTGTCCACCATTTTTTGCGCCTTCGTGTTGGAGACGGCGACGCTCGGCGAGACGCCGAACGAATAGGCGAGCGTCGCCGTAAACTCGCCGCACTCGACGACGTACCTCTGATTCCCCCGGCCGCCCTGTAGCGAGTGCGGCCCCGTGGGTTTGGGAAGACCCAGACCTTCCGATTCGCGCGCGAAAAAATCGTCCGAGCCGTTCCATCGCTCGGCGCCGTTATACGTGACCTTGATGAGAGCCAGCCTGTCGTCAACGAAGCCCAGATAGACGCCCTCTACGGATTCAGCGTATTCGGGTTTCAATTCGGAGGCGTTGATATTGACGGCGCGCGAGCCCAACGTGTTGCCCGTCGATATCTTCGAGTCGAACAGACTGGAATCCTCAAGCTTGGCCTTCACCTCGGCCAGAGTCATGCCGAGACGAAAACCCTGTAGACCGGGCGCTTGCTTGAGCACGCATGAAGAGGCTTGCGCCAGGGACGATGCGGCACAGGCCAGGACGAGCGCGCCGCCGAGCACTGCGAGGCGTAAGAACTGCATAAAACCTTCCTCCAT
>DASQYE010000643.1:0-3376 GCA_035639355.1 Pyrinomonadaceae bacterium | reverse complement strand
TCGCGCGCGACGAGTGGCCTGATGTCGTTGTGGTGCACGCGGCCTTTCAGTTGATGGTGGGCTCAGGCGTGCTGATGATGGTCATTGCCATGTGGGGCGCACTGGGTTTCTGGCGCAGGCGCAGGCTTCCCGAAGGTGTGTGGTTCCTGCGCGCGCTCGTGCTGGCCTCGCCGGCGGGCATGATCGCCATCGAGGCCGGATGGACTGTGACGGAGGTCGGGCGCCAGCCCTGGATTATTTACGGCGTGATGCGAACGGCCCAGGCGGTGACGCCCATGCCAGGACTCTTCGTCCCTTTTCTTACCTTCACGATCCTATATCTCTTCCTGTCGGCCGTCGTCGTCTGGCTGCTCTTTCGACAGGTGGCGGCGAGCCCGCGCGTGCCCCTTGCGACTGAGAACGAAGCGACGCGCGCGCCTGCGGAGTCTAAACATGTGGTCGCTTGAGCTGATCGCGGCGGGGGCGATGATCGTTTCGCTGACGTTTTATGCGCTGCTGGGCGGCGCGGACTACGGCGGCGGCGTGTGGGATCTTTTCGCGCGGGGGAAGCGCGCCCGCGAGCAGCGCGAGTTGATAGCGCATGCCATCGGCCCCGTGTGGGAGGCCAATCACGTCTGGCTCATACTGGTGGTCGTTATCCTCTTCACAGGATTTCCCGTCGCGTTCGCCGCCATCGCGACGGCCCTGCATATTCCCCTGACGCTCCTTCTCGTAGGCATAGTGCTGCGCGGCTCGGCTTTCACCTTCCGCACCTACGATGCCAAGCGCGACGAGACGGAGCGTCGCTGGAGCCGCATCTTTTCCATCGCAAGTATCATCACTCCCATCCTGCTGGGCATTACGCTGGGCGGCATCGCTTCCGGCTCGATTCGTTTTGAGAACGGCATTGTTCCGAACGGCTTCGTCCGTCCGTGGCTTGCGCCGTTTCCGCTGGCGGTCGGTTTCTTCGCGCTCGCGCTGTTCGCTTTCCTGGCCGCCGTCTATCTGACGCTGGAGACGAGAGACACAAGGCTGCAAGATGATTTCCGCCGCCGCGCTCTTGTGGCGGGCGTGTTGGTCGGCGCGTTGGCGCTCGCGGTGTTTCTACTCGCGGAGAGTGGCGCGCCGAAGGTGCGCGCGGGCTTATCGGCCTCCGCCTGGGCCCCGCCGCTTCACCTGGCGACGGCCTGTGCAGCGGCGGGCGCATTCCTGGCTTTATGGAAACGCGCCTACAGGCTCGCGCGCGTGTGCGCCGCCGCGCAGGTGACGCTCATCCTGTGGGGCTGGGCGCTGGCGCAATACCCCTACATCGTCGAGCCGGATATTACGATTCAGTCGGCCGCCGCACCATTCGTCACGCTTCGATTACTGCTCGGCGCTCTCCTGCTCGGCGCGCTTCTGCTGTTCCCATCCTTTTACTATCTCTTCCGCGTATTCAAAGGAGGGTTGGCGTCTGAGGCAAAGGATGAAGGCGGAAGGCCGCAAGGATGAAATCTTATAGCGATTCGCGAGCGGGGTGCTGCTCAGGACGGGTCTGGCGATTTTGGAATGCGGATTTCGGATCGCGGATTGGTAAGCCGAGTTGACGCTTATCAATCCGCAATCCGATCAAAACGGGGGTTTTCAGATTTTCTATGGTGTGACGGCGCGCCTCACGGAGCGCGCGATGCCTTTGCCTGTGTGTTTGCCAAACGTGCCCATGCCTTTGCCAAGCTCCTTGCCGGCGCGAACCGGACGCCCGCGCGCCATGTTCTGGCCGAAGCGTTTGCCGCCGCGCCCTGCGCCTCTGCCCGCACGCGCAAACGCGCTCTTGATTCCGGGTTTCCTACGCCTGCGATACTCGCTGCGCACGCGTCGGCGTCGTCCATTATCCGGTATCCTCATCACACGGCGATCCTGGTCATCCTGCCCCCGCACGACGCGCACGCTCGCGCCCGCGCGCTGGCCCATGTTTGGCAGGACGAACAGCAAAGCGATCCCTATGATGAAAAGTCTTCGCATAGAAGCCTCCCTTTTGAGTGCGATGTATTCAGGTTACGTCCAGCATCGCATATCCCACCCGGCTTCGTCCAGTTGGTCAATCCGCGTAGGCTAGGTGTCTCATAAAGGCGTCTCTGCCTTTAAATGGGCGGCGCTTTGCCGATAGCGAGGCCGTATGTGCGGCCCGTGCGCCTGCGCTTGCGATGTCGAGGGCGGAGTCTAAATTTATATGGCAATCGCGGCTTCCCTCATGCTAATCTGAATCGGTTGGCGGAACGGCCCGGAATTCCGTCCGACCGCGCTAGTGCAACCGCAACGGCCCACCCTCAAGCTCCTGTTCACCCCTCCACCTAGAATTCAAGGATTCCAATCATGCACGCAGAAACCCTCAATTGTCCGATGTGCGGAGCGGCGGCTTCGACGGATGCGACCCGCTGTCTCTTTTGCGATGCGAGACTGGCTACGCTCGCGTGCCCGTCATGCTTCGGCATGATGTTTACGGGCAATCAATACTGCCCGCGCTGCGGCGCGCAGGCTCGACGCGAGGAGGAGGAGGAGACGGCCGCCGATGCGCCGATGCGCTGCCCGCGCTGCCGCGTAGAAATGTCGGCGGTCGCCGTCGGTACGGCACGGATGCGCGAGTGTGCGCGCTGCGGCGGCCTATGGGTGAACGTGGCGACCTTCGAGCGGATTTGCGCCGACCGCGAGCAACAATCGGTCGTGCTGGGCACAGCGTCGCCCGCTCCGACTAAAGGAGGCTCGCACGACGCGCCCGGCAAAGTGCGCTACATCCCCTGCCCAGAGTGCGGCCAGCTGATGAACCGCGTCAACTTCGCGCATTGCTCGGGTGTGGTCGTCGATATTTGCAAAGGCCACGGCACATGGTTCGACCGCGACGAGCTGGCCGAGATCGTCGGCTTCATACGCGGAGGCGGTCTCGAAGCAGCGCGCGCCATCGAGAAGCGGCAGCTCGCGGACGAGCGGCGGCTCTTGCGACAGGAACAGCTTACCAAGGCTGCCGCCACGGACTACTCGCACAGCGGCGCGGGCGACCCGGAAGCGACCGAGAGCGGTATCGTGTCGGCCGCAAGCTCGCTCATCAAGCTGCTGCTCGATTGACCGTCCGAGCGCGCCTGCCTGACAACGCCGAACTATATGGGCCGGTCGTCCTCTCTCTCAAGAGGACTGATTGCGCCTCTGGATTTCATGGACTGACGCCATTCCTCTACGATGCGCGCCGCCGTCTCGCGCCCGCCGAGGCCGAAAGCAAGCGCGACGGCCACCGCCACCGCTCCCAGGAGCAGCCCGAATGCCAGATTGATAATCTCGTTGGCGACGCCGATTTGCCTGAGCGCCATCGCGCCCGCGAGCACGAGTATGGCGACGCGCGCGGCGGTCGCCAGCAGCCCGGCGTTTT
>DASQYE010000642.1:0-4150 GCA_035639355.1 Pyrinomonadaceae bacterium | reverse complement strand
GCTCGCGCAGCATCAGCGCCAGCTCGCGGCGCAGCCGCAGCCGCGTGAGATAATCCAGCGCCGAGAAGGGTTCGTCCAGCAGCAGTATGTCCGTATCGCCCGCAAGAGCCCTTGCCAGCTCGACGCGCTGGCGCATTCCTCCCGAAAGCTGGTGCGGGTAATGAGCGGCGAAGCCTTCCAATCCGATCAGCGCCAGCATCTCTTTGAGCTGACGCGCGCGCTCCGCTTCCTGCCCTATATGGCGCAGGCCCATAGAGATATTCTCCGCCACAGTCAGCCAGGGAAACAGCCCGTCATGCTGAAAGACCATACGCATCTGCCCGTCGCACTCGACGCGGCCGCCCGTCGGTTTGACGAAGCCTGAGAAGAGGTTCAAAAGCGTAGTCTTGCCGCAGCCCGACGGGCCCACGATGGCGACGAACTCTCCCGCGCCGATCTCCAAAGAGATGTCGCTCAAGACTTCCACCTCTGCGAAGGAGAGCGAGACGCCTTCCAGGCGCAGCGGCTTATCTCTCATAACCCCACCTGACGCTCGGAATCCTTGTCAATTGCACAAGCAGGCGGTCTATGACCACGCCGATCAAGCCGATCACGATCATGCCCACCACCAGCAAGTCCATGCGCAGACCGTTGCGCGCGTCCCAGATGGCGAACCCGAGCCCGTCGCGGCCCGCGATCATCTCGGCCGCGACCACCACCAGCCACGCCAGCCCGGCCGTCACGCGAAGCGCCGTAATGACCTGCGGCATGATGGCCGGCAGCGTCACCTGTGTGAGCAGCTCGCGGCTGCGAAACCCGTAGTTTTCGGCGACTCGAAAATAGACCGAAGGGATGCTCGCATACGCTGCCATCGTCGCGATCACCACCGGAAAGAAAGAGGCCATGAAGATCAGAAAGATGGCCGGCACATCGCCTATGCCGAACCATAGAATGGCGAAGGGTATCCAGGCCAGCGGCGAGAGATTGCGAAAAAAGTTTATGGCCGGCAGGAACGCCGCGCGCGCCTTCGCTTGGTGGCCCAGCCAGAGCCCCAGCGGTGTGCCGAGCACGACCGCCAGCACAAACCCCATCGTCACGCGAAAGAGCGACGCCACCACGTCGTTCAAGAGCCGACCCGTTCTGATCTCCTCTAAGAATCCTCGCGCGACCGACAATGGCGACGGAAACAGGGATTCCGGGAAGAGCCGTAAGGCGGAGAGCGCCGCCCACAGGGCCAGTGCCGCAATCAGCACCGCCAGCGGGAGAAGTCGCATTTTGGGGGACAGTCTCTCTTCTCTCATAATCCGTCAAGCCATAAAATTTACCATACAAGATTTGCGGGCCGTTAGCGGCTCGCGAGAGGTGAAGAGGGCGCGGCACGCGCCCCCGATCCTTCCGCCGGCGATAAAGCGCTTCGCCGCAAGAAAAGCTCAATGGCGTCCGAGGCGCGGACTGTGGCTTTAAGGAATCGCGCGGCCGGGGCCCATGCGAATTGCCGTCCAGCTGTGGTATATAAGATTACCGTTTAGATGAGCGCGCAGGGTTTTACAGACACCAATATTTCAAGCCCGCGAGCAGCAACGGGCATATATCCGGGCCGGGTCTGTGCCTTACGGCGATGAACTGCCTTCTTCATGAAAATACTACTTCCGCTCAGACGACGCCTGTCACGGCTTGATCTACGCGCGCGAGCGGCGGCCGCCGCTCTCACCCTTCCCCTCCTGGTATGCGGGAGCGCCTGTCGCCCCGGCGCTAATCTACCCGAAAAAGGCTCGCAGCAATACCGCGATGTGGTCAGGGCTTTCTATGTCGGCTTGGCGGCCTTGCAGGTCGGCGACGACGTGCGCGCCGAAGCCAGGCTCACAGAGGCGACGCAGCTTGTGCCGGAAGAGCCCGCCTCCTGGGCCAACCTGGGCCTGCTCGCGCTGCGCCAGAATAATTTCGACGCCGCCGCCGAAAGATTATCCAGGGCCCGCAGCCTCGCTCCCGAGAACGGCCAGATCAGCGTGCTCTTGGGCCTGCTGGAGAGCGAGCGCGGGCGCTTCGCGGAGTCGATCGCCGCCTTGCGCAAGGCCGTCGAGCTTGACCCCGGAAATCTTCGCGCCGCCTACATGCTGGCCGAGCAGATCGAGCGGCAGGCGGGCCAGGGGAGCGAGACGGAGTCCGCCGCGTTGATCGAAAAGATTCTTGAGGCGCAGCCGGACAACCTGGCCGTGCTCGTAGAGCTTGCGCGACTCTCTGCCAAGCGCGGCGACGCCGCGACGCTTCAGCGAGCGGTCTCCCGGCTTGAGCCCAGGGCCAGCGTGTGGCCGCCGGAAGTACAGGAACAGTTCAAGGCTCTACAGGCGGCCGCCTCCGGCCCCGACCCGCGCGCCGCCGCCACGCGCATAGCATTCCTGCGCAACGTGCTCGTGCGCGTCCCCGAATACCGCACGGGTTTGGCCGCCGTCAAGTCGCCGCCCGGCGAAGAGGCCGAGCCCGTCACACGATTCCTGCGGCTGCCCTCGCCCGAGTTTACGCCCGCGCCGCCCGACGACGCGCTCACGTTTACGACGGAAGCCGTGACAGACCTCGGCGCAAACAAGTGGGAATGGGTCGGCGCTATCTCTTTCAGCGGGGAAGGAGCGCCAGCCGTTGTCGTCGCGCGTGGAGGCGAGCTGAAAATCGCGGGCGGCGCGACACTGCCGATACCGGACGGAGCTGTCGGGCGGCACGCAATCGCCGCTCTGGATTTCAATTATGATTTCAAGACCGACATGGTTTACGCGGGGCCGGGCGGGCTGCGGCTCTACAGGCAGGAAAATCTAAACTCTTTCACGGACGTGACGGCGCAAGGACAGTTGCCCGCCGGCCTCGCCGCCGCCTCCCTTTCGGGCGCATGGGCGGCGGACATTGAAGCGGACGGCGATCTGGACATAGTGCTCGGCGCGACGGATGGCCCGACGACCGTTCTGAGAAACAACGGCGACGGGACTTTCAAAGAGCTGCGCCCCTTTGACGGGGCTTCAGGAGTAGTCGGCTTCGTCTGGGCAGACCTTGACGGCGACGGCGATGCAGACGCCGCGCTGCTGAAAGCCGACGCTCTTCAAATTTATCTAAATGAGCGCGCCGGACAGTTCACCAAAGGCGCTTCGCTCGCTACGCCTCAGGCAATCGTCTCGATCAGCGTAGCGGACGCAAATAATGACGGCATTTTAGACATACTGGCGGCGCGACGCGACGGCGCGATTATCAGGCTGTCGAGCAAAGCCGAAGGCAGGGATTGGGAAACAGCCGAGATCGCCCGCGTGCCGAATCCTCCCGCAGACTTTTACGCGGGAAGATTCGAGCTAATGGCAGCGGACATTGATAACAACGGCGGCAATGATCTGTTGTTGCTTGGCCCAACGGGAGCGCAAATCTGGCTGAGCGATAGTAGCGGTCAATTCAAATCGCCTGGCCCGCAACCGGGTTCGGCGAGCCTCTTTTCCGTAGCCGATCTCAATGCAGATGGCCGGCTTGACCTGTTGGGACTGTCTGCGGACGGGCAGCCTGTACGCATGACAACGCGCGGCTCGAAGAATTATCACTGGCAGGTCGTTCGCCCGCGCGCCAAGCAGGCCGTCGGAGACCAGCGCATCAACTCGTTCGGCATCGGCGGCGAGATGGAGATACGCTCGGGGCTGTTGGTTCAGAAACAGCTCATCACCGGCCCGGTCGTCCATTTCGGCCTCGGCGAGCAGACCACCGCCGATGTCGTGCGCATCGTCTGGCCCAACGGGTCTGTGCGCGCCGAGTTCGACCTAAAGGCCGATCAGGAGGTCTTGGCAGAGCAGCGCCTCAAGGGCTCATGCCCGTTTCTGTTCGCCTACAACGGCAAACAGGTGAGCTTCGTCAAGGATTGCCAGCCGTGGGGAGCGGCCATCGGCCTGCACATAGACACGCTCGACCCAAAGGGCTCGCTGCGCACCGAAGAGTGGTTCAAGATCGACGGCGACCAGCTCGCGGCCCGCGACGGCGCTTACGATCTGCGAGTCACGGCCGAGCTGTGGGAGACCTACTATTACGATCACCTCTCGCTGATGGTCGTGGATCATCCGGCGGGCACGGACATCTTTGTTGACGAGCGCTTCTCCATCCCGTCGCCGGAGCTTTCCGTGCGCACGACGGAGCGCCCGCGCGAGTTGGCCCA
>DASQYE010000641.1:0-2946 GCA_035639355.1 Pyrinomonadaceae bacterium | reverse complement strand
CATCTGGGCGCGCAAGTTAGGCAGCGCGGAATTCTGTGGGTTCAGTCCGCTCAACTGATCTATGATCTTCTGCGCCTCTTGCGTCTGACCGGCGGAGATGAGCGCGGCGGCCAGATTTTGCAGCGTCGGCTCGTGGCGCGGATCGAGTTTCAAGGATTTACGATATTCCGCTATGGCGCGCACGGGCTCCGAAGGCTGGCCGAAGTAATATGTAAGACCGAGGTCGGTGCGAACGTCTGGGTCGTCCGCCTTCATCTCAAGGGCCTTCTGATAATACTCGCGCGCGTCTGCAAAGCTTGCCGGATCGGACGCCTGGCCGATGTCGAAGTAGACATTTCCAAGCGCAACGGCCAAGTCACGGTCTTTCGGGTTGGCGTCGTAAGCGCGTTTGAGCATTCGCGCCACAGCGGGAAGAAACTCCGCGTTCTGCGTCTGGTTGGCGTAACGGTAGAGCACCATTCCGAAGTTACGCTGCAAAGCGACATCCTCGGCCCGCGCATCTGCCTTGACTATCGCTTCCCGTATCTCGTCCGGCGAGGGCGAGCCGGGCGTGCCCCCTCTCGCATCACGCGCGACGTTTCCGCCCGGCTGCGCCTCGGCGTTGGCGCTTGGGCTCGGCGCGATAGAGCGCGTTACATCCACAGGCCCACGGTTCACTTGATTGGCAAAGATGAAACCGATGATGAAGCCTGCGAGTAGTCCTATGGTCGCGTATAGAATGTTGTGCTTGTTCACCGTTATGGATGTGCCCGCATACAGGTTGCCTTACAGTATAGAAAGTTTAGCAAAAGCATCTGTAAAAGGCGACGCGCGCGCCATCCATTGAAGCGATGGCGCGCGCGTGCAGATTGATAAGGTGTGTAAAGCTCTCTCTCGACGAGGAAGCAATCGAGGGGGCTGATCTTAATGGAGGCTCCTGCGCACGGGCTGCCGCCACAGGTTCTATCCTCCGTGTGAATCAGTCGTCACCGGATGACGTATCGGTCGAGACGTAAGGCACGTCTACGACGCGGCGGCGCGGAGCCGGATCGCTCGAGCGACGACGCGGAGTGGACTCCATTTTGCGCCGGTCTATGCTCCCGGGCGGAAGGCCGCGCCCGTGTATGGCTTCGGTTAAAATCCGCGTGATCTCCTGCGACAGCGTGCGATGCTCGGCGGCGGCGCGGCGGCGCAGAGACTCCTTCAGTTCATTCGGCACGTAGGCCCCAATGAACACCCCTTTTCGGTTTGCCATCTTTGCTGTGCCTCTCCGAAGATTGAGATAATGATACCGATCAGGTAAGAAGACGCCTGACCATCCGCCCTTGGAATGCCGGGGGCCATGCAATTTGAGAGCAGGTCTGTAAGCCGAATTCTGTTCTCCGACAGTGGGTCGGAGCGGCGATCATTCATCTAGCCCATTTGTTGCCAAATGGGTCAAGCGACCTACCCGGAGGTCGTGAGCCGCGCCGCCTTTCGGCAGCACGACTTCGGGCGGGCAGCCCTCTGTGACGCCTCCCTATTTGGTCTTGCACTGCGAGGAGTTTGCCTGGCCGCGTTGTGTTACCACACGCGCCGGTGCGCTCTTACATTAAGCCCCGAAAGGGGCCGCACCGTTTCACCCATCACCCGCAACAACCGACGCTCTTGTAAAGCGCCGGCTGCCCGCTGGCTGGTCTCTTTTCTGTTGCACTTGTCGTCGCCAAAGCCTGACGAGATGCGAGAGACGACGATCAACTCGCCGCCTTTTCGATCCCCTTAGGCCCGACGCCCCGCCGTTAGCGGGCTCGCTGCCCTATAGTGTTCGGACTTTCCTCTCCTTCACCCCTAAAGGCGAAGCAGCGACCGCCCGACCTGCTCTCTTGCAAGGCGAGACCGATTATAGCAAATCATTGTTCAACAGGTACAGTACAAAAAAATCCGGCCCCGCCCGAACGACCACATAGAGAGCCCGGCCGAAAAGTGCCGCCGAAAGCTCTTTTGAAAGGCGGCAAGCTCGCTTATCCAAAGTACTTGAACCCGACGCGCATACTTCTGAGGGCCGTCGTCGGAAGGGCGCTGACCAGTAGCAAGGAGATGAGCCCATGGGACAAAGCCAGCGCCAGAAGGTTTGGGACACGCTGGTAGACGTAGGCGCAGATTGTGCCGCCGATCAAGGTGGCGAGCGAGAGCCAGAGGTTCGGCAGATGCAAAAGGGCAAATATCAAGCCGACCAGGAGAATGCTGCGCCACCCGCGCCCCCATATTACCTGCGCCCGCCGGTTAATGAACCCCTGCATCACATACTGCTGCATCAAGCCCCACGCGGGCAGCCACAAAAAACGGGGCCTCAGCTGCGACCCTTCAAAGCGCAGGCTCCCCAGCAGCCACCCGAGCAGGATAATCAGGATCGCCAGCCCAAGCGTCGGCGCTAGGAGCAAGCGTACGGCCCCGAAGAGATTGTCCGCGCGCCAGCCGATCTCCCGCGCCGTCTCGCCGCGCGCCCTGTGCGAAGCGAGCATCAGAATGAAAGCAAGCGCTACGGGGACGGCCCAGACGAGCTTGTCATTTCCCGCAAATGGCAGGACGAGCCACGCCGCTATCAGAAACGATGTGGTGACCGACACAATCTCCCAGGCGGAGAGCGCCACATCATTGATCGCTCCCTCCCCGGCTTCATCATATCTTTTATCTTCCGGCAGCATCTCTCTTATCCTCTGCGACCAATGCTCGGCGGCGTCGTCTAATGCTCGGCGGCGTCCGTCGCATCTCAGTGCGGGTTGTCGGCCGTGTCCGAATTAAGCTTACCGCTCCCGTCAATGTGAAAACGTATAGGCTTTCCCAGGAGCTGCAAAGTATAACGCGCGCCTTCGCCGCTCCCCTGTAGAGCGTAAACGCGCGCCTCGTGTTCTCCGTCAGAAAGCGGCGGAAGATCGAAAGCATAGCCGTGCCATTCGTCTACGGCATAGCCAGCCTTCTGCACATCCG
>DASQYE010000640.1:0-3263 GCA_035639355.1 Pyrinomonadaceae bacterium | reverse complement strand
CCTTCTTTGCGGCGGGGCTCGCCACGCATAACTGCTTCCGTAAGAAGGGCGGCTGCGGGGCTAAGTTCCAGACGGGTGACGCGGCGATTGAAAGCCAGCAGACGGGGCGCGTGCCCAACGCAGAGATCGCCGATCAGGTCAACACTATTCAAAAAATGGGCCAGAAACGTAGCTTGATCGCGGCGACTTTGCTGGCCGTCAACGCTTCCGAGTTCTTCACGCAGGATGTAGAGGACTTCGTCAACACGACCGCCGCATCATCAATATCATCCACGCCGCCACCGCAAGCGCCTTCCGCTTCTAACGCCTATGACGAGCCTCTTCCTCCAACTCCTGTGAGGGCTTCTGTCGTCGCGGGCGGCAGAACGTTTTCGCCGGACTCGGGCGAGGCCGTGGGCCCAAACGTCGAAGAGGGCGATCTTCGTGCGGAGATACTTGCCGCGTGCCGCTCTCTTGGCAAGACGGAAGATCAGCTTATCGACTGGCTCAAGAAGAAGTACCAGGCGGACAGCATAGAGAGCCTGACGCTCGTCGAGCGCCGCGAGGTGCTTTCGTTTTTGCGACGCAAGGTCGCGCAGCAGCGAGCGGCGTAAGGAGCCATAGAGCGCGCCCTTCGTATCTTCCGTTGGGCTCGAAGTCCGGGGCGGGCTTGAGGTAAGCTCTATTCGAGATGAGTTCGACACACGTTGTACTGCGGTTCGATTCGGGGACGCTGCTGCTCGACGGGGCCGGGCGAGAGCAGGCCGTGCCGGGCGCGTTCCGCTGGGACGAGAGGGTCATGCGCTGGCGCGCCCCGGCGTGGGCCTACCGCCACGTCGTCAAGGAATTGATTCGCCAGCAGACGCCTTACGAAGATCGCGCGCGCGCCTATCACGAGTTCGACTTCCCGACAAAGCTGCTGGTCGAGCCGCGCCCCTACCAGCAACAATCAATCGACGCGTGGCGGCGGCACAATCGCTGCGGCGTGGTCATACTTCCGACCGGAGCGGGCAAGAGCCTGGTCGCGCAGATGGCCATCGAGCAGACTAAACGCTCCACGCTCGTCGTCGTCCCGACCATAGACCTTATGAACCAGTGGTATGACCTTCTGCTCTCATGCTTTCAGGCAGAGGTGGGATTGATCGGCGGCGGATACTACGAGGTGGGGGCGCTGACGGTGACGACCTACGCTTCGGCCTTTCGTTTTATGGAGCGGCTGGGCAATCAATTCGGATTGATTATCTTCGACGAATGTCATCATCTGCCGAGCAGCATCTATCGCTATGCGTCCGAGATGGCGATTGCGCCCTTCAGGCTGGGGCTGACGGCGACGCCCGAGCGCGCGGACGGAGAAGACCGAAGCCTTGAGCAGCTGATCGGCCCGATCGTTTACAGGCGCGAGGCGCACGAGCTGGCCGGCGAGTACCTGGCCGATTACAGCATCGTTCGTATCAACGTCCGTCTGAGCCCCGAAGAGCGAGAGCTTTACGAAGAAGAGCGCGCCGTCTTTCGTCGCTTTCTACAGGATAAGAGGATTGATCTGGGTAGCCTGCGCGGGTGGCAGATGTTCATCATCGCGAGCGCGCGCAGCGAAGCGGGCCGCCGCGCCATGCTCGCCTATCGTGAATCGAAACGCATCGCGCTCGGCACAAACGCCAAGCTGCGCGTGCTCGCGCAGCTGCTCTCGCGCCACAAGGCGGATAGGACGTTGATCTTTACGGCCGAGAACGAGATGGTCTATCGCATCTCTGAACGGTTTCTGATCCCGGCGATCACGCACGAGACCGGCATAAAGGAGCGTCGCCAGTGGCTGGAAGCTTTTAATCAAGGCGAGGTGCTGGCGCTTGCCACTTCAAAAGTGCTCAACGAGGGCGTCAATATCCCTTTGGCTTCGGTCGCCGTCGTCCTCTCGGGCTCGGGCTCGTCGCGCGAGCACGTACAGAGATTGGGGCGCATCCTGCGCAAGCAGCCGGGCAAAGAGGCGATTCTCTACGAAGTGGTCACGAGCGAGACGACCGAAGAGAATATCAGCAGGCGCAGGAGCGACACGGGACAGTTTCGAGAGGCGCGGCATGAGACGGAAGCGTCGAGCCGTGCGCGGCGATTTGTTTAAGATATGTTGACGGCTGATCTGGCACAGAGCTGGCTGCGCGGCGGGCGCACGGGCCCACGCTACATAGAGACGGACGACGCGGACTATCTGCGCGACGCCGAGCGCTTGATACACCTCTTCATAGAGCACGAGGGACGCTCCCGGCAGGAGTTGACCGAAAGACTTGAGGAGTACGTTGGGCTCGGCATCGATTACAAGATTCTGCGCGGGCTCATTAAGCTCCTGACGGATCGCTGCGCCTTCGAGACGGCCAGCCTCGTAGACCCCACGGAGATTCGCCGCGCACTCTTTCTACAGGCGCGCGCCTTTCATCCTGTGATCGATGACGAGGGCGAGCGTATGTCGATCGTGACCGAGACGGCGCGCTCTCTAGGGTGCGCGCCCGATGCTGTGCTCGCCGGGCTTTACGCGGACTTGCCCGCGAACCAGAAGCTCACGGAGTTCGAGCGTCTCTCCGAAAATGAGCTGCTCGATCTCTATAACCTGGCCCAGGCCCAGGCGCTACTTTATCGCTGCGTGGAGATGCGACTACAGGTCGAGCCGCAAGCCCCGGAAAATTATCGAGAGCTGTTCGGCGCGATCAAGGCTTACAGGCTGATTCACACGATCAAGGGCAGCCCGTCCAAGGGGTACGAGGTACGTCTGGACGGGCCCGTCTCCATGTTTCATCGCTCGCAAAAGTACGGCGTGCAGATGGCCGTCTTCCTGCCCGCCCTGCTGCTCTGTAAGGGGTGGCGTATGCGCGCCGAGATCGCGCAGAAGCCCGGCGGAGGTCACGCCTTCTTCGAGCTTGCAAGCGACCAGACCCGTCTTCGCTCGCACTACTTGAGCGCGGCAGCGGCGCGCGAAATGTCCGCGCAGGAGAAGCTTTTGGAGAGCTGGGCCAAGTTTCAGAGCGCCTGGACGATCGAGCCGTCGAGCGAGGTCATAGACCTCGGCGAGAGCGCCTTCATCCCGGATTTCGTGCTCGCGCACCCGGAGGGCCAGCAGTTTTACCTTGAGATTCTTGGCTTCTGGACGCCGCGACACTTGCAGGAGAGATTGAAGGAGTTCGAGCACGCCCGAATCAAGAACTTTATCATCGCCGCCTGGGACGAGCTGCGAGGCAGCCGCGAGCCCATGACAAAGGTTCCGCCGAACACGATCATCTATAAAAGGAATCTGGACCCCA
>DASQYE010000639.1:0-3764 GCA_035639355.1 Pyrinomonadaceae bacterium | reverse complement strand
CCTGGTGCTGGCGGTCGCGATCTTCATCTGGTTGACGCTGGCGGGCAGCGCCACCGGCGTGCCTTCGAGCGGTGTCCTGATGAACGTCCTTTCGGTTCTACTGGTGCTCGTCTTCGGCTTCTTCTTTGCGACCGTTTCGTCAAGGATCACGGGCGAGCTGGGCTCGTCCTCAAATCCCATATCGGGGATGACGATAGCCGCGATCCTGCTCACGTCCTTGATCTTTCTGCTGCTCGGCATGGGCGGCGCGGACTCGCGCGTGCTCGCCCTTTCGGTCGGCGCAATCGTCTGCATCGCACTGTCGAACGCGGGCACGACTTCCCAGGACTTGAAGACAGGGTTTCTGGTCGGGGGCACTCCGGCGCGTATGCAGTGGGGACTGATGGTCGGCGTCACGACTTCGGCGCTCGTCATCGCGTGGACGCTCTCCTATCTGAACAACGCCTACACCAATCTCCTGCCCGTCTACTATCCGACCTACAGCGCGCGGCTCGCGCCCGAAGGCGAGACGTGGGCCAGGGGCGATATGCGCGGCAATGAGCTGGCCGGTGGGCCGTACTACGTGCATCGCCTGCCGGTGGATGAAAGGGGGAGCGACGGCCAGGTCGTTCCGTCAGGCAAGTACCTGGTTGATGGCGGCGGCGAGATTCACTATCGCATCAATCCGGGCGTGGGCGGGACGCGCACGGCCGTCACGAGCGAGAATCTGCCGGTCGCGCCGCTCGTCGCCGGAGGGGACGTGGAGATCAAGGGCCGCGCGCGAGGGCTCGATAACGGCATCTACAATCTGGCGGTCGTGCGCGGCGGCGAGACGCCCCGCACCTTTTACGTGGACGATCAGGGCCGCCCGCGATATGAAGAGGTGACGACCGATGCAACGTCCAAGTTCGACGCGCCGAAAGCGCAGTTGATGGCGATACTGGTGGACGGCGTCCTGACGCAGAAGCTTCCCTGGTCGCTGATACTGATCGGAGTCTTCATCTCGATTCTGCTTGAGATCATAGGCATCTCGGCGCTGCCCTTCGCCGTCGGGATGTATCTCTCCATCGCCACTTCGGCGACGATCTTCGTCGGCGGGCTGGTGCGCGCCCTGGTCGAACGCGCCACGCGAGGCAAGCGCAGCCTCGCAGAAGAAGAGAGCGGGCCGGGCATACTCTACAGCTCCGGCCTGAAAGCTGGCGGAACGATCACGGGACTGCTGCTCACGATTCCGCAGAGCCTGGGGCGCGCAGACCTGTTCGGCGTCGTTCGGTATCTACCCGCGTGGCTCGAAGAGAACAGGTTGACGGCGCTCCTGATGTTTTGTCTACTTGCGGCGACGCTCTACTATATCGGCAGGCACGGCCTTCAGGGCAGCACGGGGAAGCAAGAGAAGCGGCCTTCCCCTGGGAGTCAGAGATAACTCCTGAAACGATATTCTTCAGCCGTGGGAGGCTTCAGATGAGAAAGTCCGGCCCTTTGCTCTACGCCATCATCCTGCACGTCTTCGTGTGCGCCTGTTCCTACGCGCAGGCCGTCGCCACTGCAAACTCTGCGGACGGCAAGATAGTAGAGCAGGCCGCTTACGCACTGCCGACCTACGACCAGATAAGCGCCCGGTTCGGGAACGTTTATCCGAAAGAAGCTGTCGAGAAGATGAGAGCGTCGCCCGAGCTGGAGGTTTTGAAGATCAAGTACATGAGCGGCGGGCTCAAAATCGTGGGCTTCATCTATAAGCCAAAGGTGACGGCGGGCAAGAAGCTTCCGGCCATAATCTTTAGCCGTGGCGGGTTGGACGACGGGGCCATCGGCCCGACGAACTTCAATTACCTGTGGGAGATGCACAGGTATGCGTCCGAAGGCTTCGTCGTGCTGGCTTCGCAGTATCGCGGAACGGACGGAAGCGAAGGCAAAGACGAGGTGGGCGGCGCGGATACGGACGACGTGATGAGCCTCTTCCCGCTCGCGCGCGACCTCGGCTACGTAGATATGGGCAGGCTGTTCATGTGGGGATATTCCAGGGGGGCGATCATGACGCTACAGGCGCTCAGGCGCGGCGCTCCGGTCAGGGCCGCCGCAGTCGTAGGCGCGCCTACGGACGCTACTGCGCGGGCCAACGACCCTGACTTTTTACGGTTCGCACGCGACACCTATCCCGACTTCGACGCGCGCAGGGACGAACATCTCAAGAGCAGGTCTGCCGTCTTCTGGGCCGACCAGATCAACGTCCCGCTGCTCATCATGCAGGGCGGCGCAGACCCAGGCGTGCGCCCCTTTCAGGCTATGGAGCTGGCCCGGAAACTCGACGAAGCGGGCAGACTCTACGAGCTTATCATCTACGCGAAGGACGATCACCCGGTCTCGCAGAACGCGGAGGACAGGCTGCGCCGGACGATCGACTGGTTCAAGAATGTGAGGACGATCTCCATCGCGCAGCCGCTCAGCAAAACCCTGGCCGAGCAGGGCGTCGAAGCGGCCGTCAGGCAGTACTACGACCTGAAGAAAAACCATTCGGGGATATACGACTTCGGCGAGCGCGAGCTGAACCGGCTCGGCTATATCCTGCTCGGGCAGGGTCGCACAAAAGAGGCCATAGAGATTTTCAAGCTCAACGTCGCCGTCTACCCGCAAGCCTTCAATACCTACGACAGCCTCGGCGAAGCTTATCTTGCCGACGGCCAGCGCGAACTCGGCATACAGAACTATCGCAAGTCGCTGGAATTGAATCCGCGGAATACGAACGCCGCCGACGTGCTGAAACGACTCGGAGAGAAAAACAGTCTCGCAACAAGCCCGTGAGTTCTGGCGAAGTCAGTGCCGTCCATCCGATAAACCGCAAGACGCCGTCATCTTAAAGACCGGGCCGTCATGGCCTGCGGGGCCCCCGCGCGCTAAAAATCGCTCTCATCTTTCTCGCCATCTGTACGGAAGACAAGGGACGCAAGGCCAGGGGGGCTTGCCGCCGCTGTGCCTGTGGGCGCGACATTGTGGTATATTTCCTGTCCGCTCCACTTCCGAAAATTCTATTCAGGGAACTTATTTGTCATGTCAGGACACTCTAAGTGGCACACTATTAAGCATAAGAAAGGCGCTCTGGATGCCAAGCGCGGCAAGCTCTTCACGAAGCTTATCAAGGAGATTCAGGTCGCCGCGCGCACGGGCGGGGGCGATGTCAACGCCAACGCGCGGCTCAGGAAGGCCATCTCGGACGCCAAGGGCGCGAACATGCCGAACGATACGATTGATCGCGCGATCAGGCGCGGCACGGGTGCGGAAGAGGGCGTCACCTACGACGAGATAACCTACGAGGGCTACGGGCCGGGCGGCGTCGCCGTTATGGTTGACTCTTTGACGGACAACCGCAACCGCACCGTCGCCGAGGTCAGGCACATGTTCTCGAAGAACGGCGGCAACCTCGGCGCTTCGGGGTCGGTCAGCTACCTGTTCGAGAAGAAGGGCTACATCGTCGTCGAAAAGTCCGCGAAGTCCGAGGAGGAGCTGTTCGAGTTGGTGATCGAGGCCGGGGCCGACGACCTGCGCGACGACGAGGACAACTTCGAGATCATCACTGCGCCCGAAAACTTCGATGCGGTGCTCGCCGCCGTCCGCAGCGCGGGCATCGAGCCGCAGGTCGCCGAAGTCGAGATGATCCCGCAGAACTACATCAAGCTCGAAGGCCAGGAAGCCCGGCAGATGCTCAAGCTGATGGAAGCGCTCGAAGATCACGACGATGTGCAGAAGGTCTCGGCCAACTTCGACATCAGCGAGGCGGAGATGGCCGGAGC
>DASQYE010000638.1:0-2472 GCA_035639355.1 Pyrinomonadaceae bacterium | reverse complement strand
CTATAAAAGGAATCTGGAGCCCGTAGCGGTCGAGCTGGCCATCGGCCAGCTAGTCGCACCCGAGCCGGAAGGGCGGCAGCTCTGAAGGCGTTTAGCCTTACCGTAACCAAAGACCCATGCACTTTAACGTCAAACAACTCTACACGCCGACGCTTGAGCTTTACGAGCTGAACGAGCGAGCCCTTGTGATTGATACGGAAACGGTCGGCGCGGGGCCGACGGTTGAGATCATAGAGATCGCCTTCGGAAATGCGGAGGGCGAG
Organism: Pyrinomonadaceae bacterium; assembly: GCA_035639355.1. Classification (GTDB taxonomy): domain Bacteria; phylum Acidobacteriota; class Blastocatellia; order Pyrinomonadales; family Pyrinomonadaceae; genus DASQYE01. The sequence continues at coordinate 2,209 of DASQYE010000638.1, read as the reverse complement.
ATAGTTTACGAATCGCTCGTGCAGCCGGTCTTCAACGCACTGCCGCCGCCTTCAAAGCATCATCGATTCAGCCGCAGCGAGCTGCGCGCCGCGCCGCTCTGGCGAGACATCTGGCCGCAGGTCTCTGCCCTCATAGACGGCCGCCTGCTCGTCGCCTACAACGCGGCCTTCGACCGGCGCGCCTTTGCCGCCGAGTGCTCAAGGTATCATCAAAGCTCGAACGAGCGCGGCTGGCGCTGCGCTATGCAGCTGGTCAAGAAGACGGTTGGAACAAGGCGCTCGCCCACGCTCGGCGAAGCCTGCGCCTTCTACGGCCTTGAGGGCGGCAATCATCGCGCCGCTCGTGACGTACAGGCCACATGCCAGCTTCTTAAAGTTCTGGCCGCGCGCAAAGCAATCGGGGCGGATAGTCAAAGCTGACGAGGCTGTTTGAGAAATCTTTGGAAAGTAGGGAGAGAGAAGCACGTTTGAAAACGCTATTGACCATAGAGCTTGTGCCGAAGACATCCTGGTACAGAAACGTCCGCTCGAACGTCTCTTCGACCGAGTGGGAGAGACTGAAAAGGGAGACCTTTGGTCGCGCGGGCTATGTTTGCGAGGTCTGCGGGGGACGCGGGGAAAAATGGCCTGTCGAATGCCACGAGGTGTTCGCCTACGACGACGAGCAGCATATTCAGAAGCTGGTCAGGCTGGTCGCCCTCTGCCCTCGTTGTCACGAGGTCAAGCATATAGGTCTGGCGGGAGTGCGCGGAAGACAGGCCGGGGCCGTCGCGCACCTGGCGCGCGTCAACGGATGGTCGGTCGCGGACGCGGAGCTATACGTCGAGGCATGTTTCGAGCTGTGGCACAGGCGCAGCCGCCACCAGTGGAAATTAGACCTCTCCTTTCTCGAACAATTCGGCATCGATGTTGTCGCGGCCTGAACCCGCCGGGAAATGATGTATGCTCACCGCAACGCGCCAATCGGACGGGCGCAAGCTCGCCGCCTGGGAAGCAGACAAAGACGAGAGACCTTTCCTCTGTCACTGCTGCGGCACGATTGTGACGCTGCGCAAGGGCGGGATCAGGGCCGCGCACTTCGCGCACCAGCCGCCCGTCACCTGCGAATACGGGACGGGCGAGTCCGAAGAACACCGCCTCTGTAAGATCGCCATCTACGAAAGCCTGGCTCAACACCCGCGCGTCACCAAATGCGAGATCGAGCGCAACCTGGGCACAGTCCGACCCGACGTGAGCGCATATATAGATAACGTGCCCTTCGCCATAGAGGTGCAGTTGAGCAGCCTGTCGCTGGACCGTATCAGTTATCGCACGGCCGAATACGCCCGGCGCGGAATCTACTTGCTGTGGCTTCCACTCTACACGGAAGAATTGAGACGGGAGTTGTACCGGCCGCGACCCTGGGAGCGGTGGCTGCACGCGGCTTATTTCGGCAGGGTCTACTATTGGCTCGAAGGCTTGCGGGTCGTGCCCGTCCACTTCAGGGACTACTACGCGAGCCGGCGAGGGCGCACGCGCGACTACCAGAGGCTTTCGCCTAAAAAAGTTCCGCTCGCCGGACGGGCGATGATTCTGACAGAGGACTTCAGCCCCGTGCAGAGGGAAGCCTGGACGGGCGAGTATCTCTCCATCCCTCGGTCGAAGCTGCTGATGGATAAGCAGGCGGCTTGGTATTAAAGCAGACTACGAAAGGGCCTGGAGCGAAGATGCGCCCTCAGCCCCTGAAAGGGGCTCTAACGTTTACGCGTCAGTTGTCCGGCGAGAAAGAGATTTACTGTGCCCAGGTCTTGCTTGAGGGACGGCCTATGTGTATGTGCGGGCCTGTGGCGGAACCGGCGACGGCCTGTCTGAAGGCCAGGAACGGTATGCGCTGGCTGCTCAGGTAAGCCATCAGCGCCTGTCCTTCTGCGCTGTCCGGATGCACGGCGACATCCAAAGCGTTGCGATGGTCGTAACCCCAGCGATTATGCAGTTCCGATTGCCCGTAGGCGCTGACGGGTAAGTGGCGGCCAAAGCGACCGGCGAAGAAGCTTTCGATCTTCCCAGCCTCGGAGATAGACCAGCTGCCCGAGCCGGCGTAGCGTATGTAGGCGACTCTTCTGACCGTCGAGACGGCGGGCATCGGCGCGGCTGTTGCCAATGGCGTGGCGGCAATCTCGGATTCGAGCAGCGCCTCGGCGAGCATCTGATCGGCGGCTTTGATCTTCTG
>DASQYE010000637.1:0-10082 GCA_035639355.1 Pyrinomonadaceae bacterium | reverse complement strand
TGGTCGGCTATCGCCTCCACCGCCTGGCGGTTCCTCTCCGGGCTGTAAGACCTCTCCCACGCCCGCCTCGTCTCCAGCCGCGCCTCCTCGATCGTCATCCTCAAGGGCGCGTGCGCCATCACGAACGGCGCGAACTCCAGCCAGTGCTTCGGCCGCGCCAGCCTTCCGGCCTTCTCCAATCTCTCGTACAAAGGCGTCGCCGGGAACGGCGTGAGCTGCCCGAACACCGGCAGCCCGGGCGGCCACGACTCGATCTCCCGCACGGTGCGCTCGGCCACGCCCGGCGCGTCGTTGTCCATGCCAAAGATGAAAGAGGTGATGGCGTAGACGTTTCGCTGGGCCAGCCGGTCGAGCACGGCCGCGTACTCGCCAGGCTTGCTGAAATTCTTATTAACGTCGGCCATGTTCGCCGGGTCGATCGACTCCATGCCGATGAAGACCCACTTGCCGCCGGATTCGGCTATGAGATCAACCAGCTCCTCGTCGCGCAGCAGGTTGGCGCTGATCTGCGCGACCCAGGGGATTTCAGCCCCGGCCGCGATGATATCCCTCAAGAGCGACTTTGTGCGCTTGATGTTGATGGCCAGGTTATCGTCTATGAAGAAGACGGCGAGCTGTCCGCGCTCCTTGCGCGCACGCGCCTTCAGACGCAAAAGCTCCTCGACGACAGATTCGTTGGTGCGAAAGCGAATCGAATCGCCGAAGAATCCGGTGACGGTGCAAAACTCGCAGCCGTAAGGACAGCCGCGCCCCGTCTCTATCGGGACGACGTGAAACGTCCCCCAACCGCCCCCCAGCCTGGACAGCAAGGGGCGCAGCAATTTCGGCACAAGGCTAAATTGATCCAGGTTGAGCGTCTCCCAAGGGATCGAAGGATACGGTTGCAGGCTCGGCTTGCGATCGAGACCCTTCGCATCACGCTCCGGCTGGTAGACCTCCTTTAGACGACCGCGCGCCGCGTCTTCCACGATCAAAGGCCAGGTCTCGTCGGCCTCGCCCAGGGCGACAGCATCGGCATGACGCACGCCGCCATCGCGCCCGAGCGCCTCGTCCGGCATCTCCGTGACGTGCGGCCCTCCCATCACGACCGGGATTCCGGCGGCGCGCAGAGCGTCGGCGACGCGGTACGCCTTCGCCACCATCCTCGTCATCGCGCCGATGCCGACCAGCCCTATGTCATGCTCGCGCACGAACTGCACTATCTCATCGTCGTCCATCGCGCGAGCGTTGCCGTCGATGAGTACGACCTCGTGGCCCACAGGCGTGATCGCCTGCAAAAGGAACATCCAGAGATGCGGCATGAAATTGCGCGTCACGCCGTTGTCAGGGTTATACAGTAAGATTTTCATATCTCTTTCCGGTCGGTTTAAGAAACGTCGGTGTACAGATAATTTTTCGGGAACGGTCTTTGAGGGAACAAACCACTAATGGCAAAAGGAGGGGGCTGCGTGCCTCGATCCAGATGTCTGGAGGCGAATTGTTCGGAGGCAGTATAACAGTTATGTGCGATGTCGTACATAGGAATCGTTGACTTATGGTCGGATTCGGAGTAGAAACTTACTAGCTTAATTATTCCCCTTTTCTTCCCCGTTTTCAGCGCACTCCGAAAGAGGCCCGCAGTGTCGAAACAGGCAGATCGCCCGCTTGAGCAGGCAGCGCCCCTGGTCATGATCGTCGATGACTCTGATGATATTCGCGAGATGATTAAGTTCGTCCTCGATGGTCGCGGTTACAGGGTGGTGGAAGCCGGGAATGGACAGGAAGCTTTGAAGCTTGCCCGCGTGGTGTGTCCCGCCCTGATCCTGATGGATTTAAGCATGCCCGTACTGGATGGCTTCGGAGCCGCGCGCGGCATACGCGAGATTACGGAGATGTGCAAAGTGCCGATAGTCGCCATCTCGGCTCACAACACGATAGACCATCGCGCCAAAGCGCTCGCCGTAGGGTTCGATGATTACCTCACCAAGCCGCTCAATTTCGCCCAAATGCTCAATCTCATCCAGCGCTTTCTACAGCCAGCTTAGGCTCTAACGGGCCGTAGCCTGCCCGTCCGGTGCCGGTAAACTATTACTGTTCTAATGAAAGAAGCCCCTATTCCAAGTAGTGTTCGCCGAGTCGCGCCTGCAACGCCGTCGGCACGGCCTTCCAATTCGCAATGCAGAGTGCCTTGAGCGCCCAATCCGGCAACTGCACGCGCGAGCATCTCCACTGCCCCTGCGCTTCCTCATAGAGCCAGCGGTAATATGGCCCACCCGCGCGGCGGCTGTAGAACATCCCCTGCCTGCTCGGAGCGTCTGTGCCCGCCGGGTTGAAATAGACTCGAAGTCCGTTCATCTTATCCGTCTTTGATCCTTCAAGAGCCTTTTCATTCCGCCGTTACCCTTAACAACTCTGCGCGACTTCATCCCTGTAGCGCCGTACAAGCTCGTCCAGAAAGGGCGCGTAATCGCCGGCGCTGCGGCCCGGCATGCCTCCCGCTTTGCAGAGTCGCCAGTAGGCGGCGCGCACCAGCGCGTCCTCGCCGCTCAGGATGCCGCGGCCCGTCAGGATGGCCGCCCGGTCACGCCACACGTCGTCGCAGATTTGCCGTATCCTCTCCGGGTCTATTACGCTCATCACAATCCATCAGGCTTGCTGCCCGTTACCATTCTTCTCTTGTTCCTCGACGGTGACGGTGAAAGGCACAAGTCCTAGCTTGACTTCTTCCAGCGCGATGCTTGTGTTTCTACGCCTACGTGTATCGGCCTCTATACGTGGACGCGCGCCGCGCTGTAGCTGCTTGCTTCTCTGGGCCGCGATGACGATCAAACGGAACTTCGAATCAATTCCAGGCCAGTCGTCGCCCTCTTGCTGGCCGTCAACCGAGCCATTCTTTGTGGCTTTAACTTTTTCCGACATAAGGTGCTTTGACTCCCGCGCCGGGTCCGTTTTTCAGGATGAGCCTCCTGAGCCCGTGCGCTCCATCAGATGATCCTTAAAAGAACTTTAGCAGGCAAAACATGGTCGTCACTCCGAAAGCGGTAATGACGAAGATGTGCAACCAGCTCATCGCCGCTTGTCGGCAATAAGGGCATCGCATCATCGACATACGCAGTATCGTTCCGCAATGGTGACAATGCCTCTTCATCCCAGACCTGGCGTATAGCCGCGCGGCAGTTATTCCGCCCGCGCCCTTCCTTTTATCCCTGGCTGAATACACGTCCCCATCCTGTTCCTGCGCACGCCAGGCAAGAGCTGGTCGAGTTGCGCCTGCCGGAGCCCTGGCATTGCTGGCACTGTCCGGCCGGATGGGCGATCAGCACATTGCCCTTACCGCCGCAGACCATGCACGACACGACGTAGCCCGCCGAGATGGCCCGCTTTCCCGTTCCAGTACACCACGCACACGTCTTCGGCGCAGTATTTCTCTGCGTTTGGCTCATCTTTCACCGTCCCTCAAAAAGCCGAGTTGAAGCAGTCAGGCAGGGAGATGCGTTTCTCTCCTGCAAGCACGAAAGTGTCGGGTCGGGCGATAAGGATGTGGACTGATTTTCGATTGAATTGCGGGATGCCGCCGTGGATGCATACATCAGTCTTCTCCCTAGCAGTGGTCGTGTTTTGGAAAACAACAGACGGCACTAGGAGAAGAGCGCTGGGCGCGAATCCTGATGTCGAGAGTATATTTTCTAAAGAGCAGCCGTTAATCTACGACGGCAGTATAGCATACATACCACCATTAATGCTTGAGCAGCAGCGCGTGCCGAGTGTAAGAGCGCCCCGTGCGATCGCTCCCACGAATCGCCCGCCTACTCTCGCCACATGTTCTCGAATCTGGTGAATTCTTTGAGGAATGCTAGCTTGACCGTGCCCGTAGGGCCGTTGCGCTGCTTGGAGATGATGATCTCGGCGATGCCAGCGTTCTCTTCCGTGCGGTTGTACTGCTCTTCGCGGTAGATGAAGGCGACGACATCTGCATCCTGTTCAATCGCGCCGCTTTCTCTAAGGTCTGCGAGTTGCGGTCGGTGGTCTGTGCGAGATTCGGGCGCGCGCGATAACTGCGAAAGCGCTATCAGCGGCACGTTCAATTCCTTGGCCAGGGATTTCAGCTCGCGGGAGATTTGCGACACCTCCTGCTGGCGCGATTCGACGCGGCGCGACGAGCCGGACATCAGCTGCAAGTAATCAACGATTATCAGGTCGAGCTTCTTCTGTTCGGCCGCCAGCCGCCGCGCTTTCGCTCTCATTTCCAGAACGGTGATGCCGGGCGTGTCGTCGATAAAGATTTTGGTCTCGGCCAGCGTGCCGAGCGCACCCGCAAGGCGCGCCCACTCGTCGCGTGAAAGGAATCCGCTGCGGAAACGGTGCGCGTCAACACGTCCCTCCGAGCAGAGCATACGCATGACGAGCGATTCCTTGGACATCTCCAACGAGAAGACGCCGACGACCGCTTGCGCCTGGATCGCCGCGTTCTGGGCCAGCGTCAGGCAAAGGCTCGTCTTCCCCATCGAAGGCCGGGCGGCGACGATTATCAGGTCGGACGGCTGAAGACCCGATGTCATCGAGTCGAACTCGTTGAAGCCCGTGGTCAGGCCCGTCAACATGGCCGAGCGACCGGCCATCTCCTGCACATGTTCGAGCAGCTGATCGGCGATCGGCTTGACGTGCGCGAAGCCCTGGCGCGTTCGCTCGTCTGCGAGCGCAAAGATCATCTGCTCGGCGTGGTCAAGAATCTGCTGCGGCTCGTCCTCTTCCTCCAGCGCCTCGCTCGTAATCTTGTTAGCGGCCTTGACGAGCTGGCGCAGCAGCGATTTGCCGCGCACCATCTCCGCGTAGTGCGAAATGTTTGCGAAGTGCGGCAGCCCCAACATAAGGTTCGAGACAAACGAGATGCCGCCTACGCTTTCGAGCGCGCCGTCGCGCCGCAATTCTTCGCCTATCAGTATGGGGTTGATCTCCGAGCCGCGCTCGAAGAGCGCGATCATGGCTAGGTAGATGCGGCGATGCGAGGGGACGTAAAAATCTTCGGGGCGAAGCAGCTCTATGGCCTGGCTGACGAGACCGTTATCGAGGATGATTGCGCCGAGGATGGCTCTCTCGGATTCGGAGCTGTTCGGCAGAGGCCGTTCGAGAAGCTGGTCGCGTGCCGTATCGACGGGAAAACTTGCCATCGGGAGACTTCTTATAAAATACGGATGAAGAATTTCAGCCTGTGGAAAAAGAAAAAGGGCTGCAAGCGGCGGGCGGCCCTTAATGTGCCTTCGGCGAAAGGCGGGCAGCCGCGCTTGCAGCCGCGCACTATACTACAAGCGTGCGCTGCGCCACAACGACTACTCGCAAGCGGCGCGGGCGCACGCCCTTTTTATTCGGTTGTTGCCGCTTCGGAGGCTTCGGCTGCGGGAGGCGTGTCCGCCGCAGCATTGGTAGTGTCGGCGTCCGCGCCTGTCCCGGCGGCCGTGGCCGTGGCATCCGCCTGCGCGCCGCCTTCGGCTGCGACGACGACTGGAATGTCCACGTTCACCTCTCTATGCAAGCGCACCTGAATAGAGTATTCGCCCACCTCCTTGATCGCTTCGGGAAGCCGTATGCGACGGCGATCGACCTCGTAGCCGCGCTCCTTTAGCGCCTCCGCGATGTCCATAGAGGTCACAGACCCGTAGAGCATACCGTGCTCGCCCACACGTCGCTGGAAATTCAGGCTGAGGCGGCCCATATTGGCGGCCTGCAATTCGGCCGAGCCGCGCTCCTTGGCCTCTTTCCTAAGGAGCGCCGCTCGCTCCTGCTCGATCTGCTTGACGTTGCTGGCCGTGGCCTCGACGGCGAGCTTGCGCGGCAATAGATAATTACGCGCGTAGCCTGCTTTGACTCTGACGATCTCGCCGCGCGCTCCCAGATCGTCTATGTCCTCGCGCAGGAGAATCTGTGTGTTTGCCATCTCTCTTCAATCTCCTTCTCTTCCGTTAAGCCGTGGCGTAAGGCAGCAGCGCTATATTGCGAGCGCGCTTGATGGCTTCGGCAAGCATACGCTGGTGTGTTGCGCATGAGCCGGAGATGCGTCGCGGGAGTATTTTGCCGCGCTCCGGGATGTAGTTCTGCAACATCCTCACATCTTTGAAGTCTATAAGGTCAACCTTCTCTATGCAGAAGCGGCAAACTTTGCGGCGATGCATTCGACGCCCGCCTCCGCCTCCGCGCCCGCCTCCACCGCCGCGCTCGCGCCCGCCGCCGCCACGGCCTCCGTCCATATCATCGTCACGGTCAAAGCCGCGATCACGGTCATCATAATTTCTAGACATAATCTCTCCTATCCAAAATCCTCTCTCTATGGTGGGCGACAGTCTGCGCGGCCACGATCCGCACGGCTCGCACGCTCGTCGTCCCGTCATCCGGTCAATAAAGACTTTGAGAACCGGTCGCGCAGCAGATCGCCTCAGGCTTCGTCCTCGTCCGCCGCCGTCGCCGTCGCCGCGCCTCCGCCCCCGCCTCCGCCGCGCACGTCGCCGCCGCGTGAAGCGAAGGGGCGCTTGCTAGCCTTACGCGCGCGCTTCGCCTTGAACTTCTCCGCGCGGCGACGGTCTTCGTCCACACGCACGGTTATGTAGCGTATGATCTGGTCGTTGACGCGCATGCGGCGCTCAAGCTCGGCGATCTCGCGCCCCGAGCCTTCGATCTCGAACAGCACATAAATGCCTTCGTTCTTGCGGTCGATCGGGTAGGCCAGGTTGCGTCGGCCCATATTCTCGTTTTTGGTTATGGTGCCGCCCTGATCTGTGATGATCTGTTGCAGACCTTCGCTCAGGCGTGTGACCTCATCATCGCTCACGCCCGCGTCGATGATGAACATAACTTCATAAACTCTTTGTTCTGCCAAAACTCATCCTCCTCTTGGATGTCAAGCCTCATTCTCAGAATGAAGCAAGAAGGGGGTAAAGGCAGTGACGAGTGATGAGTGGCAAGTGACGAGATAAAAGCTACTGCTCTTGCTCGTCACTTGTCACTTGTCACTTGTCACTGCATTATATTGTGCCATTGCTTTGTCAATGCCATCTCTCAGGATGGAATGAAGCGCCTCGGCGCTCCGCTCTAAAATTGCTTCGACCTCTGCGCGCGCGCCCGTTGGAAATTCGTCCAGCACGAAGCGCCTTGGATCATTAATCGGGTGTTCAGGCCGTATGCCTATGCGCAGGCGTATGAACTCTTCCGTCCTGAGCGACGCGATGATCGACTTCAGGCCGTTGTGCCCGCCGGCGGAGCCGCGCGCGCGCAAGCGTATCGTCCCGAAGGGCAACGCCAGGTCGTCGCTGATTACGATCAAAGAGCCGGGGCTCGCGCGCAGCTCATGCTTTGCCACCAGACACGCGACCGCTTCGCCGCTCAGATTCATGTAGGTCTGCGGCTTGACCAGCTCGACCCGTTCGCCTTCCAGGAGCGCGCGGCCAACCAGCGAGCGACACTCGCTGCGCTTAACGAGCGCGCCCGCCTCGCGCGCAAGCCGGTCAACGAGCATGAAGCCCAGATTGTGGCGCGTCCACGCATACTGCGCGCCCGGATTGCCAAGCCCAACGACGAGACGCATGACAAAAAGGCAAAAGGCAAAAGGGTAAAGGGTAAAAGTACGGACAAAAAGCACTGTTATCAAAAGTGGCTTGCGGCCCAACTTTTGCCTTTTACCTTCTGCCTTTTTACTTCTCTTCCTCTTCCTCTTCCTTCTTGCCCTTGCCGATGACTTCCGGTTCGGCAGGCTCCTCTTCAACCGCAGGGGCCTCGACAGGCTCTTCGCGCACGACGCCGATCGTAGCGATGACCGCGTCAGGCGATTCAAGAATCTCCACGTTCTCGTCGGCCGGAATGTCCGAGACGTGTAGCACGTCGTGGACTGCCATGTTCGACACGTCCACGTTGATCGCGTCCGGGATATTGCGCGGATCGCAGCGCACCTCTATGTCGCGGATAATCTGTTCGAGATGGCCTTCCTGGTCGCGCACGCCTATGGGCTCGCCCACAAGGTGAAGCGGCACGGTGACCTCTATTTTCTGGCCGCGCACGAGCCTTTTCAGGTCGGCGTGGACCAGGCGACCGCGCACGGGGTCAATCTGGCGATCGTGGAACATCACCTCGCTGGCTCCGACGCCCTCTACGTCGATCGTGAAGATCGAGTTATGACCGGCGTCCGAGCGCAGTATGGCCGCCAGCTCGCGCAGCGGGGCGGCCGCCGCCACCGATTCGCCCTCGCCGCCATAAACCGTGACCGGCACGAGACCCTCGCGGCGGACTCTACCCGCATCGTTTTTGCCGCGCCCCTGTCGCACAACGGCGCGTACTATGATCTCTTTTCTTTCTGCCATAATAAGGTTCGCTTTCCTTCTGGTCGGCAATCGGCCGTTCAGCCGAAAAAACGGGACACGGCTAAAAGCGTGCCGGTCTTCCGTTCGGAAAAAACGCCGACTCCGATTGACTCCAAATTGTCTTGCTGAAAGCTCTACGGCACGAAGCGACCGCTTTCTTTCAGTGTTTGCCCTTCACACGAAGAGCGAAGAGACGCTTGTCTCCTCGTGGATCGACTTAATCGCTTTCGCTAGAAGCGGCGCGATGCTCAGGACTTTGATATTGGTCAGCTCACAACCGCGATCGCGCAGGGGGATCGTATTGGTGATGACCATCTGCTCTATGTCGGACTGTTCAAGCTGCTCGCAGGCCCGGCCCGAAAGCACGGCGTGCGTGAAGCAGGCGTGAATCCGCTCGGCCCCGGCCTCCTTCAGTGCGCGCGCAACCTTCGTCAAGGAACCGCCCGTATCGCACATATCGTCTACGACCAGACAGCTACGGCCCTGAACATTGCCGACGACGTTCATCACTTCGGCGACGTTTGCCTTCTCGCGCCGCTTATCGCATAGCGCAAGGTCTGCGTTCAGGCGTTTGGCGTAAGCGCGAGCGCGCTCCGCACCGCCCGTGTCCGGCGCAACTACGGTCAGATTCGCCAGCGGGTTGCGCTGGTAATAACCGATCATCACGGGCGCGGCGTAGAGGTGATCCACGGGCACGTCGAAGAAGCCTTGAATCTGCGAGGCGTGCAAATCGATTGTCAAGATACGCTGCGCCCCGGCCGTGACCATCAAGTTCGCCACCAGCTTGGCCGCAATCGGCACGCGCGGGCGATCCTTCTTGTCGGAGCGCGCGTAGCCGTAATACGGAATCACAGCCGTCACGCGCTCGGCCGATGCCCGTCGAAAAGCGTCGAGCATCACGAGCAGCTCCATCAGATTCGCGTCCGTCGGCGGGCACGTCGGCTGGACTATGAAAATGTCGCTGCCCCGAACATTCTCTTCGATCTGAAAATTGAACTCGCCGTCCGAGAAACGCTCCGTGACGGCGCGGCCCGGATCGCAGCTCAGGTAATGGCAAATCTCCTCGGCAAGCGCGCGATTGGCGTTGCCCGTAAAGACTTTGATGCCGCCGGTTGTGCTCATAAACTCAGTGACAAGTGACGAGCGACGAGTGACAAGCCTGGAAACAAGCATTTAACTTGCCGCTTGTCACTCGTCACTGCTCTCATGATGGCTGGGGCGGGTGGATTCGAACCAACGAATGCCGGTTCCAAAGACCGGTGCCTTACCACTTGGCTACGCCCCAATATCAATTCCAGGTACGCTCCAGAATGCGGGCGCATGGGCCAAGTGCCTCGATGTATGCGGCCCGCTTGAGCGTCACACAAGAGAAGACGCGCCAATCCCTTTGCGCTCTCAACCGACGGGCGGCGCGCTCCTGCGATTCACTGTTGTCAAAGATACCGAAGACGCTCGCGCCGCTTCCCGCCAACAAACTGACGCGCGCACCCGCCGCCATTAAGGCGCTCTTCGCGCGCCCGATCTCCGGTTCGAGGCGAAGCACCACCCGCTCGAAGTCATTATGCAAGTGGTACGGAAGCAAATCCGGAAATTGCGCGTCCGCGCGAGAAATAGAGAGGATAATGTCGCCACTAGGCTTTGTCAAGGCGGGCGCGCTCAACGCTTTGTAGGCTTCAACGGTCAAAACCCTGACATCCGGCGCGACCACGACGAGATGCGTTTCGGACACGTCCGCGAGCGGCGAAACCTCGTCCCCAAGCC
>DASQYE010000636.1:0-11094 GCA_035639355.1 Pyrinomonadaceae bacterium | reverse complement strand
CATCGGCCCCGGCTGCGACGAGCGCGAAACTGCCCTGCTCGTGATCGGGCAGATCGCCGACCGGCGTTTGATCGTCCGTCGCATCGAAGATCAGCAGGCGGCCCAGGACGGGGTGACGGACGATGGTGGCCGCGTCCGTTTCGTCGCTCACTCGGACGGCGATGATGCAGTGGTTGAACTGGCTCGGGCTCGTCCACTCTTCGCGCACGTAGGTCGGATCGCCCGAGTAGATCAAGACCGGATAGGACTCTATCTTGACGGCCTTGAGCATGGCGCGCATCAGGTTCGCCTTGTCCTTACAGTCTCCGTAAGCCTTGGCGAATACTTCCGTCGCAGAGTGCGGGCGAAAGCGACCGACGCCGATCTGTATGGAGATGTATTGCAGCTTCTGCACGTAGCGACTGATGGCGCGGATGCGCTCCATCTCCGTCTTGGCCCCGGCCGTCAGCTCTCTGGCCTTGCCCGCCAACGCATCGTCGAGCGTGACCTGCGACTCGCTCAACTGCGTGTACCAGCGCGAGACATCGGCCCAAGTACCAAAACTCCTGTTGAGACCCGCCGGATCGCCCGTCGCCGGAGCGTAGCTGACGGCGATGCGCGGCGCGAGCGTGGTCACCTCGGGGCTTCGCGGCTCGGGCGCAATCGGAGCCAGATCGCGCAGCTCCCAAGTGTTGGTCGAGCCTGTCACTGTGGGCTCTATCTTCGCGTGATTGAAGGTCACGCTCGTGGCGCTCCAGCCCATGGGCAGCGTCAAACTGTAGCGCGAGGATATGACCGGGATGCGCTCCTGAAAAAACCAGACCGACTGATTAAAGAACGAACGGTGCTCGGTCACGGTCTGGTAGCCGAAGACCGCCCCGGCGTCGGCGTCGTCCGAGGCGATGATCTTCTTGATGCGCGTTTCGTTGTAGACATCATTGAGCGCCGCCGCCTGGTCGAGCACGGCGCTCTTATCATAACGCTTGACGCTCGCGCCCCCCGCGCGAATCATCCACGCGCGCATCTCTCGCACGCGACCGCCGTCGGTCGCATAGCTTTCGGTGGCGACGGCATAGCCGCGACCTTCGCGCGTCAGTATACGCACGGCATAGGAGTAGGTGGTCGTGATGAGCCCGTCCGCGCCGATCGTGACGTTGGCCTCGTCTACGAGCACGACCGCCGGGACATCCTTACTGTAAGAGGGAACCCTGGCGGCGGCGGCCTGCTGCAACCAGGCCGGAGGAGCGTCTTCGACGGCAAGGGCCACGGGCGCGCTCATGAGCAGCAGCGCGCCGCAGAAGAGCAGGAGCATGGTCAATCTATAAGGCATATCTCTAAATCCTTTATGAGCGCGCGCTCGATTGGCCGGAGGGGCCTCGGGCAGGCGGCGAGGGTTGATGTTGAAAGAGCCCTTGATTTGCGGCCTTCCTATTCCGAAGACTTTGTCTTGACGCCCTGCTTGAGAGTGATCGTATGGTTATCCGCCTTGTTCATCATATCGAAATATTCTTTAAGCGCAGGATAGATGCTCTGGGGAAAGAGCATTATATCGGGCGCGCCAAAGGTGAAGGAGCGACTGTAAATAAGCGTGCGCTCGTCCGTTGTGACCGCGATCTTGACCGTGTACTGGCCGGTCTTGCCAGCGCTCAACGAACCCGGCGAGTCCGCGTTGTCCAGAACGTAGCCTTCGGGCAGATTGATCTCCACGGTATCACGCTCTGACCAGGGATAATGGAAGTAGATGTTGTTCTTACGGTCGCTGGTCGGAAACAGTGGGCCCACGCCGTACTGGAAGAAGGCCGGGCGCAGGAAGAGCCGCTTGCCGGTGCGCTCGGCGTAGCCGGGGACGCGCACGTGATAAGCATAGATGAAGGGCTTGACGGGGTCGGTCACGTTCTCGATGCGAATGTTGGAAAGCTCGGCCGTACTCATCTGCGCCCTGACCTGGTCGCGCAGGCTCTCCTCACGAACGGCGGGCGAATCGTCGTCTAGCTGTTCCTTCTTCTCAATGCCGAGCTGCCCCGTATATTCTATCGTCACATCGCCTTCGAGCGTGCCGTCGTCACTTAAGCTCAGCTTGGCCGTGCGTTTGACCAGCGATTTTTCGGCGGGCGTGACCGGCGTCTTCACGAAGACCGGGTCTTTCGGGTCAGTCACCAGGGCATCCTGGCCCTCTTCCTGCCAGATCAGCATCCCCATCGGAGCGTAACGGTAGCCGGGGTTGTAGAAGCGCCATTGATCGCCGACCCTGACGGCGACATCCGTGGGCCGTAGAAAGTATGCGTTGGCGAATCCCGGATCGAAGAAGATGTCGCTGCGGTCTGCGATCAGGACGAGACGCGCGTCGAATCCGGCGGCGGTCGCCAGCGCGGCGAAAAGCAGGTCTATATCCTCGCCGTCGCCCATCCCGCGCTTGAGCGTGTCGCCGGGCGACTTGTTCACTTTCACCTTGGCTAGCTCTTCGGCCGACATGCCGCTGGCGTCGTCGCGCACGTTCTTGATATTGGCGCGGACGTAGTTAAAGAGGCGTTCGAGCTTCTCTTCCGGGGTGGCGGCGTCGCCGATTACGGTGGCGGCAGTCTTTTTGACTTCGTCATTCGGCTTGAGGAAAGATTTGGTCACGTCGTAGATACGCTTGCCCAAATCCTTCCAGAACTTTTGGGGCTCGATCTTTTCATCCGCCGTGTAGTAGATGAGCATCCACGTGCGCACCTGATCCTCGGGCGGCATGTGCGGCTCTTCGTGAAAGGCGGGCATGTTCGTCATCGTGGTGCTGTAGAATCCGTTCTTCTCTTTGACGAACGACGGCTGGGCCCCGTGAAAAGTCTGCGCGCGCATCCCACGATCTGGAAACGGGAAGGGCTTGATGTAGTACTTGACGGTCTGGACGGGTATGTCACGCTGGAATTGTAGGCGCGTGTAGTTTGCGGACTCGTTGGCCCTGATCTCGCGCCAGCGGTATTCTATGATCGCGCCCGGCTCGACGCCCGGCATCGCGAAGGACTTGGCTTTCAGCTTGAGGCCGCTCGCCTTGATGATGTCGCGCTCGAAGACATCGTCCTTCTTGATCTCGACTATTGTCCCGTCCGGCTTGATGGTGCGCGCCGCAATATCTTTGATCTTAATATTGCTGCCCAGGATTTTGCCAAACGGGATGTCTATCTTGCTCTGCGACTCGCGCCCGCGCTCCGTGAAGACCTTGATGCGTATGTAGTGTGTGAAGATCAGCTCGCCCACGGGGCCGTCATCTATACGCACCTCCCAGAAGAGTGCCTCGGCATCGGCATCCTTTTCAACGACCGGCGCTTTGAGCGCCAATTCCGCCGGGTCAACCGGCTTCCAGTCGTCGCCTGCGGCGAGAGTCCTGGGGGCGAGCGCGCCCAACGTCAAACAGACGACCGCCAGCGATATATAGACATAAGACCGGAGGAACTTCATTACTTAGGTAACCTTTCATCAATAGCGTTAGAGAGAATCTAAGTAAAGAGAGTCTAAAACGGACTCAGGTTGATAGAGGATCGGGCTGGTCTGTAAAGCGACTTCCCACGCGGGGGAAGGAAAGGCGGATTCTAAACCGCCGGCCGTAGATTTGGCAAGCGTAGAAGGATGATTTTTCAGGCTATCCTGAAGGCTCGGCCCGGCCTGAGCCAAGTGCGGCGCGCTTTAGCCCTTACGAGCGCCCTTTCGCGCTCAGAATAGCCGTAGGGCTTATGCTATAATCCGTGCCTCGTTTCACAGACTAAATCGCAAGCAAAACGACGCCCCGTATTGCAAGGAGGACTAGAGGCCATGGCGACCGAACTCAAACGCGCAGGTAATTCGCTCGACCGCATCGAAGAGTTGTTAGGCAAGGACGCGCGCACGCTGCTCGATCACACTTCCAGGACGATCTCGAAGGACGAGCTTCAACTGCCCGGCCCGGACTTCGTCGATCGCGTCTGGGCGCTCTCGGATCGTCGGCCCGCAGTGCTGCGCTCACTCCAGACCCTCTTCGATACGGGACGCCTCTCGGGGACGGGCTATCTCTCGATCCTGCCCGTCGATCAGGGCATAGAGCATTCGGCGGGCGCAAGCTTCGCGCCGAACCCGCAATACTTCGACCCGGCGAACATCGTTCGTCTAGCCATAGAGGGCGGCTGTAACGCGGTGGCTTCGACCTTCGGGGTGCTGGGCAGCGTCGCGCGCCGCTACGCGCACAAGATTCCCTTCATCGTCAAGATCAACCATAACGAGCTGTTGACCTACCCGAACAAGTTCGATCAAGTCCTGTTCGGCACGGTGGACGAGGCGTGGGATATGGGAGCGGTAGCCATAGGCGCGACCGTCTACTTCGGCTCGGAAGAATCCACACGTCAGATCAAGGAGATCAGCGAGGCTTTCGCCTATGCGCACGAGCTTGGAATGGCGACCATACTTTGGTGCTACCTGCGCAATCCGAAGTTCAAGAGTGAGCAGGGCGACATGCACGCGGCCGCCGATTTGACGGGCCAAGCGAACCACTTGGGCGTTACTATCCAGGCCGACATCATTAAGCAGAAATTGCCGGAGCGTAACGGCGGCTACAACACGCTCAACATGGCGAAGGATGCGCCCTACGGCAAGACTAGCAAGAAGATTTACGAAGAGCTGACGACAGACAATCCCATTGACCTTGTGCGCTACCAGGTCGCCAACTGCTACATGGGCCGCTGCGGTCTGATAAATTCAGGCGGCGAAAGCAAGGGCGCGAGCGATACGCAGGAAGCCGTGCGCACAGCCGTCATCAACAAGCGCGGCGGCGGGATGGGACTCATCTCCGGACGCAAGGCTTTCCAGCGTCCTATGAACGAGGGCGTCGCGCTCTTGAATACCATTCAGGATGTCTACCTTGCTGATGAGATCACCATCGCTTAAGGGTCAGGTCGAAGCCGAGGCATGAAAGGTCTGCAAGGCGGATTTAATCTCCGTTTCCCAGCAAGTGGCATTGAGCGAGCGGCTTGATGCCATTTGTGTTTGATGGATTCGGCTTGCGCGTCTGTTTAAGGAGCGCCGCGAAGAGGCATCCTTCACCAGCACTAGACTGAGAACTAGCCAACGATGCTTATCGTTTCGATTGGCCGTTTATATGCTCCTTATTTAGCCTGCCCAAATATTTAGAGACTAAGGTTTGTATTTCTTTATCAAATGCAGCAGTGTCTAGACCGGTGATTTGTCCGTCTTCAAGCATTATGCCTTCCAGCGTCACATTGATTTGCTTGTATTCCGCTAAATCGGGGAAGACTTGTGGTGGCCGCCCGCCGATGAAGGCTAGTGACGGCACTTGATCAGAAATCTCCATAGTTTCTCGACCTAATCCGATTAACCATTTGCTTTTGGAGGCGAGCAATGGCTCATGTTGAAGTAGCTCTGCTCGTTTATCTGGATTCTTTTCGAGGACAGCCAGTATGTGACACTTGATTGACTGCCGTTCGACAGTCTCTCCGGTGTATTTAATTCCTTCCCATCGGATTTTGTAGGCAATCGGGTTATGATTACCGATATTAGTGATTATCACGTCTCCTGGGGAGTCTTTACGGTACGGTAGCTCTAGGTTAATACCCAAGTCATCTCTGCCTTTAACCGTAAGTTGTAGGGAGGATTTGTGGTTACTCATAATGCTATAAATTGCTGCCGTCACAATGAGCACAAAGATAGTTATAGACACCCGAAAAACCATATCCCTCCTGATGTTATTGAAATGCCACTCTTATAGCGCAGACTTACCAAGTGATATAGAAATGGAATATCCGTGAGATTAAGCAGGAGCAGGACTCCTTGAGGAGTGAGGCCCTTGCCTGACGAACGTAAAGCGCAGAGAAAGTAATAGCAGACGCGGCTGGGATGTCAAGAGGAATCTATTGGCGAAAATGAGGATTTATTGGCCGATTTGAGGATTCGCAGGAATGTCTTAGGCTACTGAGCCGGATGAAGTGGAGAGAAGGAATTATAAGAATCTCGTTTGATAAAGTTCTGGCATCGCTCGGCCAATCTCGGATAAGATTGGCCGCCAGGCAAAAGCAGTAGCAGTAATGGCGGTCGTTTTCCGCGTGCAGGTCTAAATAGATCAAAGCGGTCTCCTCTGAGGAGAGCGCGTCGGTGGTTTTGATCGAGCGCCCGTACTTTAAACTTTGTGACGGCAAAGGCGTTGACACCCGAACAAGCGCAAACGTCAGATTCCGATCTCCTTCACGCGATTGCGCGCGGGGATGAAGAGGCGTTGGCCTCGCTTTACGACCGCTACAGATTAATCCTTTTCGGTCTCATCCTGCGTATATTACATAGCCACCCCGAAGCGGAGGATGTCTTACAGGACGTTTTCATACAGGTCTGGAAGCGAGCGGCGGATTTTGACGAAGCGCGCGGCAGGGCTTTCACGTGGCTCGTGACGCTCGCGCGCAGCCGTACCATAGACCGCCTGCGCGCGCTTAACTCGCGCCAGCGGACGGCGAACGAAGCCCTGGAGGCCGCGCCCGACCATGTCTCGGATGCCGTCGAAGACGCCTTCAAGTCCGAGCAGCGCGAGGTGGTGCGAACCGCTCTTGAAAAGCTTCCGGCCGAGCAAAGGCAGGCGCTCGTCCTGGCCTACTTCGACGGCTTGACGCAAACTGAGATCGCGTCACGCATGGGCTCGCCGCTCGGCACGGTCAAGACGCGCACACGCTCCGGCATGATTAAGCTGCGCGAGCTGCTGGGAGAGCGGATGAAGGATTTCGTATAGAGACACGAAGAAGTGAACCAAGGGCGGCGTATAAACATCTCAATTAGCTGTCGGCGAAAGTAAAGATCAAGGTGACGCACGAAGAGTACAAGGAGATGCTCGCGGCTTACGCGCTCGGCGCGCTTGAGACGGCCGAGGCGCGCGCGCTCGAAGAGCACCTTGGCGGGTGCACGGATTGCCGCGCGGAGGTCATTGAGTGGCGCGAGACAGCGGGTGCGCTCGCGCTCGCGGCCGCGCCCGTCGAGCCGCCGACGGAGCTGCGCGCGCGTATTCTTGAGGGCGTCCGCGCCGTCAGGCAGGACGCGGGCGACGCAAGGAACGGCGGCGCTTCGGCTGCGGCGGAAGCCGTAGCAGGTAGCGGCGCGAAGACCGTCTCGAATGTTATAGAGATGCCCTTGGATACGCGCAGGCGTTGGAGCACCGGAATGAGACTCGGCGTGATCGCAGCTGCGGTCGCCGTCTTCTCGCTCGCGGCTTCGCTCTTCGTCGTCTGGAATCGCCTGAATAATTTGCAGCGGCAGTACGAGCGCGAGCACACGGCCGTCGAAGTCCTCGCCCGGCAGCTGGCGGAGGAGCGCGAGGTAAGAGAGCTTCTGACAGCGCCCGGCTCGCGCACGACCCAACTGGCGGGGACGAGCGCGGCTCAACAGGCGAGTGCCAAACTGGCTTTCGATCCACAGACGGGGCGCGCCATGCTCTTCGCATATAACCTTCCGCCAGCGCCCGCCGGAAAGGCGTATCAGCTCTGGTACATCGCAGACCTACAGCATCCGGTTCCCGGAGGCGTCTTCAACCCGGATGAGCGCGGCGGCGCTGTGATGCGCGACCGTGTTCCTGAAGCCGGACGCAACGCTTCGGTCTTCGCCGTCACGCTTGAGCCGCAGGGCGGAGTGAGCGCCCCGACCGGCGATAAGTACCTGCTCAGTCCCATCTCCTAAAGTATCTGCTCAGTCCCATCTCCCAGCTTGGTAATCTTACGGCCGCAATCCGCGACGCCGCCGACACAATATCTCATCCTCGCTGACACCCAACTTTTTCCGGCCCCTAAATCCTAACGCTCCCGCTCATCCGTAAATCAAGTGTAACGGTTCGGAAACAAAGGGGGACGGAGTGGCAACCGCCGCCCTCTTCGGTCAAGCGGCTTGATACGGTTCCTTGAATGTAAGAGCGTGCGCTCTGTCGGCCGGTCAAGTAAAGGCCGCTCGCCTGTTTCCAAACGTGCGGGGCGGCTCGCGCGGACGGGCGCTGATAAGTCTTCGGAAGGCTTCAGGAAATATCGCTGCCGAAATCCGAAGGCCCATCGCATTGCGTAACTGTGGTAGTTACCGGAAAACTTAAAGAAGATGAGAGGAAGGAAGAGAAAGAAAATGAAAAAGAGCTTTGCCATGCTGCTACTTGCCGTAGCTTCACTCGCGCTTGCCGTATCAACAGCTTTCGCGCAGGACAATCCGATGGTGGGCGGTGCGCCTATGCTTCGCAGCCGCGACATCGTTGACAATGCGGTCAACTCTAAAGATCACACGACGCTGGTGGCCGCCGTCAAGGCCGCCGGACTGGTCGAGACGCTCAAAGGTAAAGGGCCCTTCACCGTGTTCGCTCCGACCAACGCCGCTTTTGATAAGCTTCCGGCCGGAACGGTTGACACGCTCGTTCGGCCGGAGAATAAGGCCATGCTGACCAGGATTCTGACCTATCATGTGGTCGCCGGCAGATACGACGGCAAAAAACTGATGGGCCTGATTAAGAAAGGCGGGGGCGCTGCTACTCTCAACACGGTCAGCGGCGGCACGCTGACCGCCAGGATGAACGGCATGAACGGCATCACCCTGACAGACGAGAAGGGCGGAACTTCAAACGTCACCATCGCCAACGTCTATCAATCGAACGGCGTCATCCACGTGGTTGACACAGTGTTGATGCCGAACTAAAACGGCGGCACGGAAGCCTTAGAGGTGACTTGCAAGGGAGAAGACGCTTTCGCACACCGGCTATAATGCCAGTCCGCACGCGAGCGTTACGCAAGAACAAGGGGAAAGGGGAAGGGGCGCGCCTAATTTATTGACGCGCCTTTCCCTTTGCATCATCATTAGAATTAATCCGGATCGATCACCGAAAGGAGAAGATAGAGATGCGTAAACCATATTTATTGATGGGGATGTTTCTTCTACCCCTGCTTTTCCTTGTCTCCTCGCACACGACGCAGGTTCTGGCCCAGTCCGCGCCCGAGCCCGTCAAAGAGAGATCGCTTTACGAGCGAGTTGGTGGCTATAACGCGCTCGCCGGGGTCGTTGACGAGTTCATGAAACGGCTGGCGGCCGACAAACAGCTCGCGCGCTTTCTCGTCGGCCTGAGCGACGATTCAAAGAAGCGGCTGCGGCAACACCTCCTCAACCAGTTCTGCCAGGCGACGGGCGGCCCTTGCATCTACACGGGGCGCGAGATGAAGACAGTCCACACTGGATTGAAGATCACGGAGAGCGACTGGGACATCGCGGCTAAGGCTTTGGTAGATACGCTGGATAAATTCCAGGTCCCGAAAAGGGAGAAGGACGAGATAGTCGGCTTCGTCACCACTCTCAAGAAAGATATAGTCGGGTTGTAGCCGCGGCCGGAAGCTTTATCCGCGCTTCAAAAAAAAAGCGTGCGCCGTGCGCCGGTGTCAGAGATGGTACTGTCGCACGGCGCGCTTACGGCGTCGAATCAATCTACAGCCTCCTGCCCTCTCGTCAATCCTTTCGCCTTCGTCCCTAGCACGGGCGGTAAACCCTCGCCGGAAAAATTTGCTAAACTGTGAGCGGTTAATTAACGCTTGAATCCTGAGAGGATGGAGGAACCAACAAGGGTGGCTGAAAATAAGAGCAAGGAGCAGCCCGAGCTGTCCAACGAGATTTCCGAAGAGACCGGGCAATATGATGTTCGATTTCTGTTGTGGCGTCAGTTCTGTAGAGAGAACGGCGTGCCCGTCGAAACCCTGCCCGGCGAGCTTGAGGGGAAGGTCAAAGAAAAGTGGGAGAGTCTGAAAGAGGCGCGCTTAGGCAAACCTGCAAAGTGAGCCGCCGCCCCGGCCTAAAAACGAGTGCCCCGTCCAAGTGAATAAAGACCCGTCAGAAACGGGTTGGTCAGCCGCTCGCGCCCGATCGTCGTCAGCTCGCCATGACCCGAGTAGACCACCACCTGGTCGCCGAGCGGCAAGATTTTGTTCACGAGCGAGTCCATCAACTGCTCGCTCGATCCGCCCGGCAAATCCGTCCTTCCGATGGAGCCCGCGAACAGGCAATCGCCTACGAAGACTGCCCTCTCCTCTTCGCTGAACAGCACGACGTGGCCCGGCGTGTGGCCCGGACAATGCAGCACCCTGAACGCCAACTCGCCCACGCTGTAGGTCTCCCCGTCCGTCCAGTAGCGGTCGATCCGTGGGGGCTCATCGAAATCGAACCCGAGCGCGGGCCACTGCGAGCGCGGGATGCCGATCCATGCCGGCTGTTCGGGCAAGGCCATGTACAGCGGTTCGTCCGCCCTGTGAATTATCACTTCCGCGCCGGGGCGCAATCGCTTGAGCGCCGCCACCCCGCCGACGTGATCCAAATGCGCGTGCGTCAGCGCGATGGCCTGAAGCTCAAGCCCGTGTCTTTCGAGCGCCCCGACGATCGACTCCGATTCATCGCCCGGATCGATGCAGATGGCGCGCCTCGTCTTCTCGCAAGCGACGATGCGCGTGTGCTGCTGAAACGCGGTCAGGGTCAGTTCCTCGACGATCATTGGATGAGCCCTTCCGAGACACCTTGACGGGATGTAATTTGCATCTAAGAGAGTATAATTCCTCAACCGTATTTCCGCTATTGACAGAGGTTGTAAGACGATGCCAATGAGTACCAGATCGGCCTCACTTGCCGAAGTCCTTGACGAGCTGACTGCCGAGGGAGCGCCGGAATTAACAGAGCATTTACCGGGCCGAGACCTGCGCTGCCATGCGTGCGGCCACCGCTGTTTGATTAAAGAAGGCAAGCGCGGCATTTGCAAGGTGCGCTATAACGAGGGCGGCCGTCTGATGGTTCCAGTCAACTACGTGGCCGCGCTCGCCTGCGACCCGACCGAGAAGAAACCCTTCTTCCATGCCCTGCCCGGCTCCGACACACTGACTTTCGGAATGCTCGGTTGCGACCTCCACTGCGCATATTGTCAGAACTTTTTAACGTCGCAGACCTTGAGGGATGACGCGGCGGGAGTTGCGCCGAACGTGGTGACGGCGGAGCGGTTGGTGGCGCTCGCCCGAAGCTACGGGGCGCGCCTGGTCGGGACGAGTTATAACGAGCCTTTGATTACGGCCTAGTGGGCCGTGGAGGTCTTTAAGCTGGCGCGGCCGGCAGGATTTAAGACGG
>DASQYE010000635.1:0-2687 GCA_035639355.1 Pyrinomonadaceae bacterium | reverse complement strand
GTTCTCCATCTTGAAGCTCGTCACGCCCTGCGCGTTCGTGTCCGGGTCGCGGTATTGCATCGTCAGATAACGATATTTCTTCTTCCATAAAAGCGCCGGCAGACCTAAGCCGTAAGGAACCACGCCGCTGATTACCCTGGCGGCCCCAGGTCTTTTCGCCTGCGTGTCTGCAAAGGCCGAGAGCACGGCCGCGTAAGGAATGAACAATACCTCCTGCTGCCTGTTATTGCGGAAAAGCAAGCGATTGTTCGTGTCGTCGAAAGAGAGTGTGCCGTCTATCTTCTTGTCATAACCGAAGACGCCTCCCTCATACTTGGCCTTGACGGCCTGTGGCGCTGGCAAAGACGCGATCTGTGCCGTCGTGGGCGTCGGCGACGGATCGTTGACGCTGCGCGGGCGCTGTGCGGGCGCGACGTTTGCGAGCAGCAACGCGAGCAATGCTGCGCCGCCGAAGATTCTGTTAATTCTTCCCATTAAAGTCTCCCCTCTCGAATCTGAAAATTACCGGCGAGTTTTTTTATAGACGCATTCCCCCGACCGTGCGTTGCCACATGAGCGCTCCCTTGAGGACGCAGAGCCGCTGCCGGTCTTCGGGCGTACACGCGCCCTCCAGCTGTGCGACGATGGCTTCGATGAGCGACACGCTGAAAGGCCCTGCGTGTGTGAGAATCTGTGAGTAGTAATGCAGCTGGACATGGCCGTCTGCGTCCGTGTGAAATTTGCGCACCTCCTCGTCGCTCAAACGATATACGTCCTGGTTGACGGGAATCACCGAGCGCGGAACCGCATGATGATTTATGCCCGTTGCCGGATCGCGCCAGCCGAGCAGCAGTATCCCGATCAGCACTCCCTGCTCGTTCAGGTAATCCGGACTCAGGACGGAGAGGTCTGCGGCCGGCGACAGGCGCGGCCCGAAGCTCCCATACTCCGGGTTGGCGAGCAGGGAGTTGTAGACGACGCCGATCACCTCCTGCTCGTCTAAGGGTATGGAGACGAACTGCGCGAACCCGTAATCGGCGGCCAGCGGAGGCGCGTCCGCATCCAGCACATCGACGATGCGCCCCGCATAATCGACGTGCGAATTGGATTTGACGATCTTGGCGAGACGCTTCATATTTCGGATTTCGGATTAACGTGATTTTGGAATCGCTGTGTTCTATTTGAGATTTCAAATCTGACCATCTCGGATTCAAATTCCCCCGACCGCCAATCTAAAATCTAAAATGGTCTTGTCCATCCGGGCACTTTGATGATGATCCACCACAACAAAATCTGCACGCCGAGGACGACCAGGCCGAAGGCGACGCTAAAAAGGGCTGCGCGTCGTCCGCCCGCGCGCGGCGCGCGAAAAGAGTAGATGATGCCGATGGCTCCCAGAAGCACTGCGCCCGGACAAAAAAGGATTCCGAGGTAAGGTACGAGCGAGTAGGTCGTGAAAGCGAGCGCCGTCGCGGCGGCCGCGTTGCCATCACTCGACGAGAAGGTTGAGGCCATATAAATCTTCGACTCTACGCCTTTCGGCTTGCGGCCCGTCCCCGAACGGGGCTCTTGATGATAGGACGCGCGCAGCGCGTCAGACGGGAGGTAGCTACAAGAGAGCGAGCGCCCGCACGTAGAACAAAAGCGCGCATCCTGTCTGCGCGCTCCCGCACCGCAGGCCGGACAGGTGCGCGGCTGAGTCGGCTTGTCGGTCGGCCCGGAGGCGGGCATGTCCTGTTTAACTATTTCGCCGTCCATAAGACGAGTCTAGGACTGAGACGCCCCCGGTCTGCCTGTCTTGAGGGGCCTCTGCCGTGGAAGCCAGCGCTTCTTCAATCAGTTATGAGTGACCGCGTGTCGTCATAACTCTTAGCTTCCCCTCTGCGCCCGTGCCCACTGTTCGGCCGTGGGCGTGTAGTAGGTCGTCTTCAACTTTCCGCCGATGAAAGTATAGACGATGCCTTCCTTCAGGTTGCGATAGACCGAGCCGCCCTGTCCGTCCTGGCGCTCGAAGTCCGACTTGCCGGCGAGATTCATGGATTCCGGCGTGTCGGTCGCATTCTCGTGCTGCAAGACGACCTGTCTGACGGTGCCTTCAATTTCGGGCAGGAGCTTTTTCGTGGCGACGAACCTGGCGTCGATGAAAGCGACCGTTACCATGCCGCCGCCGACTTTGAAGTGAAGCGTTCCGTTCGAGCCGGGCTGGTCTTTGAGAGGTTTGCCGAGCAGGCGTTCGACATCTGCGCGCCTGGATTTCAAGGGCTCGATGCCGCTCCAGGTTCCCGCCGTCGTGCCCTGCGAAGAGATGATGAGCGCGGCGAAAGCTATGGCTAGGCTTGCGATCACGCGCCGCACGTGAAAGCTAAAGGGAATCAAGTTCTTCATGCAGGGATGCTACCGCGTGAAAGCAAAGCTTTCAAGCCCGAAGCGAAGGTCTGGGCGCGGCCGCTTCCCACGCGCCTGCCTTCGTGTGACGACGCGGCGCTTCCGTTGCCGCCCACGCCGGAAGCGCCAAGGCGATCCGGGACTACGCGCTCGCGCCCTGTTTCTTCCTCATGGCGGATATCTTTTTCTGATCCACGGACGGGCTCTGCCAGACTATATCCAGCTTGTCGGAGCAGACGAAGGCGTCCGGCTCAAGCACAGTCTTTTTAATGAACAGCAGACGCTTGTTGGCGGGACAAAGCCCCGAATACCATTCGATGCTC